>NZ_JAEKNS010000124.1:0-68273 GCF_016464765.1 Candidatus Aeolococcus gillhamiae
GGTCCCCGAGTTCTGTCGCGACCTCACGCGCTGGCGTGTCGAGTGGACCGCGCGCAAGCTCGACCTCGGCACCACCATCACTCCCGCGGCGATGGAGGTCAAGTTCGAGCTCTGGGGCCGCGTCTCCCACGCCATCGAGGAACGCGACCGCGAGGCTCTACCCTGGACGGACTCGGCGCGAGGACGTTTCGATCGCATCCCCGACTTCGTCCGGGGCCAGGTGCTCGAGGCGGTCGAGGGCAACGCTCGCGCCCTTGGCCTCTCCGAGGTCAACAACGCCGTCGTCGACCTGGTGATCGAGCACTGGGTCGACACCGGCGATTTCCACGAGGGCCGCTACGGCTTCAAGTAGGCGCCCGCAGCGAATCGGCTCAGTCCGGCCAGTACTGCTCCTCGCGAATCTCCTTGTCGCCAAAACCGTGACGGGGCATGATCCCGTGGCCGTTGGTGATCATCCCCGGATGTGCTGGTCCGATTGGAGAGATGTGAGCGTGTGCCGCATTTCTTCGTCGTCCACTTGTGGGGCGATGGTTTTGCGTGCGTTCCGTCTCGACCGTCTGTGACAGACCACTGGAGGAGACGCGATGCCCCCCGGCATCCGACAACCTTTGTGAGCGCCTAATCGCGTGGGGCGTCACCACCATCTACGGCTACCCCGGTGATGGCATCGACGGCTCCCTCGGGGCTCTGCAGCGCCGCCAGGAGAAGCTGCGGTTCATCCAGGTGCGCCACGAGGAGACAGCCGCGTTCGTGGCGTGCGCCCATGCGAAGTACACCGGCGAGGTCGGAGTGTGCACGGCCACTAGCGGTCCCGGCGCCATCCACCTGCTCAACGGCCTCTTCGACGCCAAGCTCGATCACGTGCCGGTAGTGGCCATCGTTGGTCAGACGTTTAGCTTAGCGGCACGAGTGGCGGTGGGTAATCTACGGGGGTGGCGGGAGAAGTCGTTGGTGCCCCAGCGCCGCCTGCAATCACCGTCGAACCGTTTGAGCGCTACTTTAGAGAGTGCTCCAACTGGGGTCGTTGGGGAGAGAGCGACCAACGGGGAACGCTGAACCACATCAGCGCCGCCAAGATGACCGAGGCTGCCGGTCTGGCCGCACATCGGCGGCGCCGTAGAGCGGCTGTTCGAACGAGCATGGCGCTTCGCAGGAGAGCAGGTGCGCCGTTATCGACGGCGAGCCGCTACTCAACATCGTCAGCGACGGCTACTGACGAGCGCTTAGCACGACGACGGCTCCACGGCGCCAACGCGTGACTTCCAGAGGCCCGTTGCAGTCGCGCGCTCGAGCAGCTCTGGGCACCTCGCCAAGGATGGCGTGGGGCGGCATGAAGACGCTTCCCGTCGAATTGCCCAACGCCTCTGAGCCGTCCGTCTATCGTTCAGCAAGGGCCTCTCGCGGGTATCATGGGAGTCCGTGCAATTCCATCCACATGCAGGCAATTCCATGTACGTGCAACTTACGCGGATCAGTGCTCATTCCAACCGTTTCTCGACGAAAGGGAACTTTCTGAACTCGGCTGCGCCGTGTCAAATAAGTACTAGTCTGGGGGACCAGGGGTCGCAGGTTCGAGTCCTGTCTCCCCGACTCGCAGCCGTTCTGAATTCAGGAACGGCGATTGTGCGGCCTTCGGCCGGTTCGGTAGCTGACCTTGAGGCGCCTCGGCCGGTCCTCGCTATCCCGGTGCCTTCGCGTAGGGACTTTGCGGAAGCGATGGAGGAGCTCACAACTCCGGTTCTGGCAGACCCCGTGGCTCCTGGCGATCTCGGTCGGGCTGCGGCTCGGCGCAGGCGGCTCTTATGATGCCGAGCAATTCGTCAATGCGATCACGGTGTGTGTGGACGCTGAGGATGCAGACGCGGATGGTCATGCGACCCTCGACGAGGGTGCTGGACAGGAAGACTCGGCGGCTTGCATTGATGCGCCCCAACAACGTCGCAGTGGCCCTCTCCGGGTCTGACCAGTGCCGCGAAGCACAGCGAAAGCAGACGATCGACAGCTCGGGACGCCATGGCACTTCGAGTTGCGGGATGGCCCGCAATTGCTCGTACAAGTACTGAGCTAGGTCGAGCTTCTCGTCCAATGCCCGGCGAAAGGCAGCGATTCCGTGAAGCGTGATCGGCATCCAGACGCGCAGCCCGCGAGCGTCGCGCGAGAGTTCGGGCGAATAGTCAGCGAAGTTGGGGATCCCGCCCTCCGGCGCGAGGTCCTGGAGGTAGGGGCCGCCGTGGACTTCGTGAGCTTGGCGGAGTCTGACACCGTCGCGGACCAGTAGAGCGCCAGTTCCGTAGGGCAAGAACATGCCCTTATGAGGATCGAGGACGATCGAGTCGGCCCGGTCAATGCCACCGAATCGGTGCCGACCGCGCTCTGTGAGCTGAAAGAAGCCCCCGTAGGCCGCGTCGACATGCAGCCATATCTTCGAGCGATGCGCTACGTCGGCCTGCGCATCGATGTCATCGATGGCACCGGTGTTGGTCGTGCCAACCGTTGCGACGACGACGCACGGTCGCAGCCCCGACTGCTTGTCCTCGTTGATCAGGGCAGTCAGGCGTTCGGGGTCCATGCGGGGATCCCGGTCAGTTGGCACCACGCGTACGTTGCTGCGTCGGAAGCCGGCGAGAGCTGCTGCCTTCGCTGCAGCGCCGTGCGTCTCGCTTGTCACGTAGACGATGCCGTCGAGGAAATCCTCACCGAGCAGCGCTTGACGTGCAGTCACGACAGCCGAGAACGTGGCCAGCGAGCCGCCCGTAGTCAGCACTCCACGCGCCCCGTCGGGATACCCGAAGAGGTCGCACAACCAACGCACTGCGGTTGCCTCGATCTGGGCGAGAACCGGCGCCGCTTCCCAGGTACCCACAAAGCGGTTCGTCGTCCGAGCGAGGAAGTCGGCCAGCGCCGCGCTGAACAGGCCGCCGCCAGGGACATAGGCGAGCCACCCGTCTCCTGTCGTGTCGTGACCCTTGGCGGTTGCTGCTGCCACCAGATCGATCACATCTTTCAAGGGCAAACCAGCCTCCGGGATTGGCTGGCGAACCCGGGCGAGCAGCGCTTCCACGCCGTCGAAATCGGACGCTGGCGTCTCCTTCCCCCCGTCGACGAACGCGGCAAGGTACTCGACGACCTCTCTGGTCAGCGCCTCAACCTCGCGCCCCGTCGGTTCAAGAGGGAATGTACTTGCCATGAGGTATAGGCGAGGGAGTGTAGCCGGGGCGCCCGGCAATGCCCACGCCGGCGGAGGCAAGCCCCGGGTTCGTCAACGGGACGTCGCCCCAGTCCCTTGGATGCGCAGGACATTAGGATCGTCCTGTGCTCGCGTGGATGGACCTGGAGATGACCGGCCTCGACCCGGCGCGGCACGTGATCGTCGAGATTGCCACTCTGCTCACCGACGACAACCTCAGGCTGATCGCCGATGGGCCGGACATCGTCGTACACGCCACGGCCGACCAACTGGCGCAGATGGATGACGTCGTGCGGACCATGCACACAGGCTCCGGGCTGCTGGCTGCGGTCCAGACGTCGACGATCTCCCTGGCCGACGCAGGCGCGCGAACGCTTGAATTCCTCCGCACGCACATCGACGAACCCCGAACCGTTCCCCTGTGCGGCAACTCCATCGGGACGGACCGGCGCTTTCTGGCGGCACAGATCCCCGAGGTCGACGAGTTCCTGCACTACCGATCGATCGATGTGTCGAGCCTCAAAGAGCTCTGCCGACGGTGGTATCCGGACGCTCTGGCCCGCGCGCCTGCCAAGGCGGAGGCACACCGAGCGCTCGACGACATCCGCGAGTCGATCGCCGAGCTCGTCCATTATCGATCGACGATCTTCGTCGACAACAGCGGCGTGCGACCCTCGATCGTCGATTGATTCTCTGCTTCCGAGAGGCCGGAGGCCAGTTCGTGCAGGTCTGAGCGCGGCTCCTCAGTGCAGCTGCAGGGGCTCGCCGGTTCGCCACGCTGTGGTGGACCTGACGCGCGTGAACCTCCAGCCCCGATCGGTTCGCTGCAGCTCGCAGTCGTACCAGCCGCCCCCCTGGCGCTTCACCCTGGTCCCTTCGGAGATGTGGGTGGCGATGTAGTGCGAGTGGGTGACGGCGTGGTCGCCGTCGATCACGATCGATGGGTCGCCGACGAGGTGGTGCGAGGACGCGCAGCCGGCGAGGATCTTCGCCGAGAGCTCGGGCATCTGCGCGCGCGGCACCGAGGCCTCGCCGTGCTGCATCACGCCGTCGTCGGTGTAGCTATCCTGCAGCGCGGTCCAGTCGCGACGATCGATACAGCGCGCGTAGCGCACGAGCCATTCGGCGATCTCCGCCCGGTCGATCAGCCACTGCAGACGTTTGTCGCTCGAGATGTGCTCGTCCATCGGACGATCATATGGACGCGGCGACGGCGGAGGTGCGGACGCGTTCACGTATCCTCGACCCATGGATATGCAGTACCGCCGGCTGGGCCGATCCGGCCTTAAGGTCAGCGTGCTGTCCTTCGGCTCGTGGGTCAGCTTCGGCCCGCAGCTGGCCGGGCAGAGCGCGCGCGACAGCCTCGCCGCGGCATACGACGGCGGCGTCAACTTCTTTGACAACGCCGAGGTCTACGCCGGCGGCAAGTCCGAGACCATCATGGGCGAGGCAATCAAGCAGCTTGGTTGGGCCCGGCACACCTATGTGATCTCCACCAAGTTCTTCTGGGGCATCGAGGACTCGGTGAACACCCGGAACACGCTGAATCGCAAATACCTGCTGCACGCCATCGACGGCTCGCTGCGCAGGCTCGGGCTGGAGTTCGTCGACCTGATCTTCTGCCACCGGCCCGACCCGGAAACGCCGGTGGAGGAGACGGTCTGGGCGATGCACGACATCATCGAGTCGGGGCGCGCCCTGTACTGGGGAACCTCCGAGTGGAGCGCTGCGGACATCCGTCGCGCATGGGCTGTCGCCGAGCGGGATCACCTGCATCGGCCGCTCATGGAGCAGCCCGAGTACAACCTCTTCAACCGGACCAAGGTGGAAGAGGAGTTCCTCCCCCTGTATTCCGAGATCGGCCTCGGGCTCACCACCTGGAGCCCCCTGGCATCGGGGCTGCTCAGCGGGAAGTACCTTGACGGAATCCCTGAAGGCAGCCGTGCAACGCTGCCTGGCTACGGGTGGCTGCGCGAGCAGCTCACCGACGCCGATGCCAATCGACGAGTGCGCTCGCTCAAAGCGGTCGCGGACGACCTCGGAGTGTCGCTCGCTCAGCTGTCGATCGCCTGGTGCGCCGCCAACCCCCACGTCTCCACGGTCATCACCGGCGCCAGCCGCGTGGAGCAGATGCGCGAGAACCTCGGCGCGCTGGACGCACTCGCCAAGCTCACCCCTGAGGTGCTCGCACGGGTCGACGCTATCTTCGGGTGATCGAGGGCGGCCGGCTCGCTGCCATACTCACCGCAACGTCACCGTCTGCGACATCGAGGTCCCCCGTGCCGGTCATCGACCCCTGCGACAACTGCGGCACCCCCACGCCGGTCTACCGGCTCTCAGCGGTCATCCTCGACGGGCACATGGCGCGGATCTGTCCCCGCTGCGTGGCCACTGAGCAGGCCCGCATCGATGTTCCCTACTCGCCGCGAACCGACCAGGGCGCCATCCAGCCGAGCACGAGCCGCGACGCTTGGTAGCGACGACCCAGACCTTCGCCGCCCGGCTGTCGTCAGTTGTGGCCGGCAGCGGGTCGATGCTCTGCCTGGGTCTCGATCCTGACGGCATGACCGATGCGGCGGCGGCCGAGCGGCAGTGCCGCCGTCTCCTGGACGCTGCCCTCGACAGCGTCTGCGCGGTCAAACCGAACCTCGCGTTCTTCGAGCAGTTCGGCAGCGCCGGCTACGCGGTCCTGGAGCGATTGCGCGCCGCGGTGCCGGATGACCGCCTCCTCATCCTCGACGGCAAGCGTGGCGACATGGCCAACACCACGTCCGCCTACGCGCGCGCGCTGTTCGACGTGCTCGGCGCCGACGCGATCACGGTCAACGCGCTGCTCGGCGCCGACAGCATGGCGCCGTTTCTGGGCCGGCCGGGTCGGGGCGTCTTCGTGCTGGCGCGCACCAGCAATCCCGGAGCGGCCGACTTCCTCGAGGCACCGGCAGGGTCCGATGGACATCCCCTGTACCAGCAGATCGTCGCCGCCGCGACCGCCTGGGATCCCGGCGGCGCCATCGGCTTCGTGGTGGGGGCGACAGCGCCGGAGGCGGTCGGTGAGGTGCGCCGCCTGGCGCCGTGCGCGCCACTGCTCCTGCCCGGAGTCGGCGCCCAGGGCGGCTCGCTCGAGGATGCCGTCGCCGCCGCGCTCGACGCCGAGGGGGGAGGAGCGATCATCTCCGTGAGCCGCGGCATCGCGGCCGCCCCCCAGGGGGCGACAACAGCCGCGCGCGAGTACCGCGATCGCATCGCGGCCGTGCGCTCCGCGCGCTGAGATGGCGCGGGTCGCGGTGCTCGAGGACGCCGATGCACGCCACGTCGCGCACTTCGCTCCCCGACACCCCGAGCGACCCGACCGCGTCGAGGCGATCCGCGCCCACCTCGCGGCGACACCGGGATTGCGCGAGCTGCCCCGGCTGGCCGCAGAACCTGTCGATGACGGCGACCTCCTCCTCGTCCACGATGCGCACCACATCGCCCGGGTGGCCGCCCTCTGCGCCGCTGGTGGGGGCCACTTCGACGCCGACACCTTCGCGACGGCGGAATCGGACCTCGCAGCCCGCGTGTCCGCAGGCGGGGCGGTGCGCGCCGTCGAGGCGGTGGTCACGGCGGAGTTCGATGCGACGTTCGCGGTGGTGCGGCCGCCCGGGCACCACGCCACGCTGAGCAGCGCGATGGGGTTCTGCCTCTACAACAACGTGGCGGTCGCCGTGCAGCACGCACGGCATGTGCTCGGCGTCGGGCACGTCGCCATCGTGGACATCGACGTCCACCACGGCAACGGCAGCGAGGCGACATTCTGGAGCGACCCGGACGTGCTCTACGCCTCACTCCACCAGCATCCGTTCTACCCGGGCACGGGTGCCGCGGGAGATCGCGGGGGCGCGCAGGCGAATGGGCTCACGGTCAACGTTCCGCTGCCGGGCGGCACGTCCGCAGAGGCGTGGCTGGGCGCATTCGACGGCGCGGTGCTCCCGGCGCTGCGGGCGTTCGAGCCCGAGCTTGTGGTGGTGAGCTGCGGGTTCGATGCGCACCGCGACGATCCACTGGCCGAGCTCCTGCTCGACACGCAGACGTACGCGGCCGTGGCCGACCGGCTGGCCTCGCTCAGCGCCCCCGCAGGCGGGCGTACCGCCTGGATCCTCGAGGGAGGCTACGACCTCGACGCGCTGGCCGCGTCGACGCAGGCTGTGCTCGAGGTGCTCGTCGCAGCGTGACCGCGGTGCGCTACGGTGACGTGGCCATGCGCACACGCTGGATCGGCGCCGCGCTCGCCTCCGTCCTGCTCGCGGCCTGCGCGACCACTGGATCGCCGACGGGAATCGCCACCAACCCACCTGTCCCGGGAGGCGCGACCAGCTCCGGCAAGGCGAGCTCGTCCGCCGGCCCCGCCTCCGGCGCGCGCACTGTGCTCAGCCCGCTCGGGCTCAACATCCGTCAGAGCGCGTCCGTGTCGTCCACGCGGCTGGGGACCGCTGCCCAGGGCGCCGTCCTCCAGGTCACGGGGCACACCGATCAGAACGGCGGTTGGTACCAGGTGCAGGGTCAGACCGTCAGCGGATGGGTCACCGCTGATCCCACGCTCACTGCCGCCGGGCAGTTCACCCAGTATTCCTCGCAGGACCGCCAGTTCAGCGCTCTGTACCCGCAGAGCTGGACGTTCGCGGAGAGCCCAGCCAACGTGGTGTTCCATTCGACGGCGGCCGACCAGACCATCCTGGCGCGCAACGCGGCCCACGTCGCCGACTTCGGTGCCAGCGGCGGGGGCGGGTTCAACGCCACCGGCCAGGAGACCGTCATCGTCTGCGGGGTCACCGCCAACCTCAACGAGTACACGCACTCCGGCGCACCCCCGGCGTCACCCGCGCCGGGCACGCCCGGCCCTCTCGCGCTGCTCGCCCAGATCCGGTTGCGCCTCGACGCCACGCACGCCCTGGCGCTCGACTTCAACTACAACACCGCGGCCGATCTCGACGTGTTCAGTGCCTTCTACAACTCGATGACGTTCCCGTTCCCGCAGTGCCAGCTGCCGGCGCCGGCGAGTCCGTCGCCGACCTGACGCCGCTTCAGACGATCTGGTGACCGATGCCGTGCGACAGCAGCGTGCTGTGCGCCGCTGACATGCCCACTGCGCTGATCACCAGCATGGCGACGTACGCAAGGCCGATGGCCAGCCGGACGTTCGGCGCCAGCGGGGGTGGCTCCTGGCCGGCCCGCGCCCGGCGGAAGCGGCCCACCGTGCTGAAGATCCCGAAAAGCAGGATGATGATCAGGAAGGGGTTGAGCGCCGCGCCACTCGCCGTGTAGCCGGCGATCAAGAGAAGGATCACGCCGATGCCGGCGACGTTGGCCCACTTCGAGACCGCGCTGGCCACGCGGCCGCCGTCGAGCGGCGACATCGGGATCAGGTTGAAGAGGTTGACCAGGCACCCCCAGTAGGCGAGCGCCAGGAACAGGTAGCGCGTGTGCCCCTCGGGCAGCGACAGGGCGAAGACGTAACAGAGAAGCGCCGCGGCGGTCCCGACGACCGGGCCGCCGATGGCGACGATCGCCTCCTGGCGGGCGTCACGAAATCCCTTGGTGGTGACCACTGCCCCGAAGCCAAAGAGGAAGAACGGCGCCGAGACGGGCAGTCGCTGGGCGCGCGCGAAGACCATGTGGCCGCTCTCGTGGATCGCGATGAGGAGCAGCGCGCCGAGGCCGAACTGCCAGCCGAAGAGACCGATGTAGACGAGCAGTGATAGCCCGAAGCTGATGAAGGTTCCGCTCAGCTTGCCGAACTTGAGGAGGACGAAGCCGTACTTGAAGAGCCCGAAGAGCGCCGCCAGGGCGCCGCCGGCCAGCCCGCCGCGCCGCTGCTGCTGGCTGCGCGACGGCTCCTGGTGGATCGACGACGGGGGGATCGGCGCCTGCGCGCTTCCCTCGGCTCGCCAGGTGTAGCCGTCACCGGTGGGGACGAGGGCTGGTGGAGGAGGTGGCGCTATCGGCGGTGGGAACGGGTCAGCCATGGAGGCATCATCGCACCGCCCTGAGCAACCACCACCTTCTGCGCAGGGTGGTCAGCGAATCGCGACCAGCACGCGGTCGGCGAGATGCTGCCAGATGGTGCCGACCTCAGCGAAACCGGCCTCGCGCAGTCCCTGGATGTGTGTGGCGAGGTCGGCCTGGTGTTCGTGGTCGGGATGGTCGTGGTGGCGGCGCGCCCGCTCCGCGACCTCGGCAGCGAGGCCGGGATCCTGCTCGACCGCGGCCCACCAGTCCTCCCAGCTCTCGGCATCACCGACGTCTCCCGACTCCTGCCGTTCACGAATCGACTGCGCCGCGGCGGCGAGACGAGGCAGGTCGGGGGGAAACTCCATGCGGTCGCCGTTGACGAACACGCCACCCGGCGCCAGCACCGTGCCGAGGTGCCGGTACAGCGCAGCGAGCGCGTTGGGCTGGAGCCAGTGCAGCGCGGTCGTGGAGACGGCGGCGTCGACGGGGCCGTCCTCGCGGGCGTTCCACCGTGAGCGGAGGTCAGCGTCGAGCCACTGCAAGCGGCCGCCGTGGTCACCGAGCGCGTTGCGGCCGATGGCCAGCAGCACCGGGTCGAGGTCGATCGCCGTGACCCGCGCCTGGGGGAGCCGATCGAGCAGTCGCCGCGACAGCGATCCCGGCCCACTGCCCAGGTCCACGACATACGGAGCCGACCCGCACAGAGCCTCGACGGCGTCGATCATCATCGCGAACCGCGTCTCGCGATCGGGCATGTACCGGCCCTGCTGTGCCTCCCAGCGGCTCAGCCAGCGCTGCCAGTCGGGTGTCGGAGCCGCTGAGGTCACGAGCTGATTGTCAGAGATGCAGCCGCCGCGACGCCAGCGGGGACGCGCGCACCACACCTATGACAGTATTTGGGCTCCCATGCCAGCGACCCATGTGATCGGACTGCTCCTCGGCGCCGAGGAGGACTGGCCGGTCGCGTTCGAGTCGCTGCTGGCCCGCGTTGTCCCGTCCGTCACGGTGGACGGCACCAGCCACGAGTTCAGCACCGAGCGGGTGACCATCGAGCCGTTCAACCTGCGCGCGGTGCCGCGTTACTCTCTGATCATCGACCGGCTGGCCTGGTGGTACCACATGCCCCGGGAGTGGCTCAAGAAGGTCGCGCTGATGAACAACGTGCACCTGCTCAACAACCCCTTCACCTTCCAGTCGATGGAGAAGCACGCAGCGTACTGCGCCATGATGCGGCTCGGTCTGCGCGTGCCCGAGACGTGGATGGTGCCCAACAAGGTACCCCCGGACAACCCGCGCTTCGCCACCACAGCCGAGCGCTACCTGCGCCACTTCGACCTCGAGGCGGTGGCCACCGAGGTGGGCATGCCGCTCTACATGAAGCCCTTCGACGGCGGCGCCTGGGTGGGAGTGACCCGCATCGAGGACAGCGCCGCCCTCCGTCGCGCCTACGACGAGTCGGCCGAGCGGCTCATGCACCTCCAGGCAGCGGTTGAGGACTTCGACGTCTTTTCGCGCAGCCTCGGCATCGGCGCCGAGACCATGGTCATGCGGTTCAACCCGTCCAAGCCGATGCACTCCCGGTACTCCGTCTCTCACAACTTCCTCAGCGAAGAGGTCGGTGACGAGGTGGTGACCATCGCCCGTCTCGTCAACGCCTTCTTCCGCTGGGAGCTGAACAGCTGCGAAACGCTGGTGAAGGACGGCGTCGTGCACCCGATCGATTACGCCAACGCCACCCCCGACCTCGCCGTCACCAGCCTCCACTACTACTTCCCGTGGGCGATCCGCACTCTGCTCAAGTGGTCGATCTTCTGCTGCGTGACCGGTCGCCGGCCCACCGTCGACCTCGACACCCAGAGCTACTTCGCCGTCGCCGACAACCGGGACCTCGACTACGAGGAGAGGCTTCGCCAGTATCGAGTTCTCGCCGACCGCCAGCTCGACGTCGACCACTACCTGGAGTTCTGCGAGCGACACCTCGCCCACGTCGACGAGGCGTGCGTCGAGTGGGTGGAGAGCGACGAGTTCGACCGCATGCTGATCAGCACGGTGATCTCGACGTACCCGGAGCACGAGCGCGAGATGTTCCTCGGCCACTTCCGCGGGTTGCTGGGACTGTGGGCGCACGACCAGCACGTGGCGGCGTCCGCCTAGCCATGCCCATTCACTTCGCCTCCAGCGCCGGCCCGAGCCTCGGCGTCGAGATGGAGCTGGCGATCATCGACCCGGAGTCGCGCGAGCTGGTCAAAGGTGCCCACGAGATGCTCATCGAGATGGGGGAGGGGCACACGGACGGCGTCCATCCCAAGGCCAAGGCAGAGCTGCTGCAGTCAACGGTCGAGATCATCACCGGGATCTGCCAGAACGTTGCTGAGGCCAGGGCTGATCTATCAGCGACCCTGGCCGAGGTCACCGAGCACACCGCGCGTCGCGGCCTGCTGCTGATGTGCGCCGGCACCCACCCGTTCAGTGACCCGGTGCACCAGGAGATCAGCCCCAACGAGCGCTACCACCGCCTCATCGAGGACATGCAGTGGCCGGCCCGGCAGATGCAGATCTTCGGGATCCATGTGCACGTCGGCGTGCGCAGCGGCGAGAAGGCCATCGCCATGGTCAACGCGCTCTCCGCGTACATCCCGCACTTCCTGGCGCTGAGCGCCTCGAGCCCGTACTGGATGGGACACGACACCGGGTTGGCGTCGGTGCGGTCCAAGGTGTTCGAGGGCCTGCCCACCGCGGGGCCGCCGTGGCAGCTGTCGGGTTGGGCGCAGTTCGAGCGCTTCATGGACACGCTGATCACCGCGCGCACCATCGCCACCATCCGCGAGGTGTGGTGGGACATCCGGCCCCATCCGGGGTTCGGCACAGTCGAGCTGCGCATCTGCGACGGCCTGCCCACGCTGCGCGAGGTGGCCGTGGTCGCGGCGCTCAGCCAATGCCTGGTGCACCGCTTCGACATGCTGCTCGACCGCGGCTACACGCTGCCCATCCCCAAGGCGTGGGTGGTGCGCGAGAACAAGTGGCGGGCCGCTCGCCACGGCATCGACGGCTCGATCATCGTCGACGATGAGGGCACCACCGTCCCGCTTCGGGACGCGATCGCCGAGCTCGTCGAGGACCTCAGCCCCATCGCGCGCCGGCTCGGCTGCCACGCCGAGCTCCAGGACACGCTGGCGATCCTCGAACGCGGCCCCAGCTACATCCGCCAGCGCGAGGTTGTCGCCGACGGGGGCAACCTCCTCGACGTCGTCGATCACCTCGTCGACGAGCTGCGCAGCGAGGACGGGCCGCTCCCTCGCGGCGAGGTCGCTGCCGACACCCGCAGGGCTCAGCCGGCGTAGATCTGCAGGTCGCTCGCGAAGCGGTCGGCGATCTCGATGCACGAGGCCAGCTCGGGGTGGCGCACCATCACCCAGCCATCCGACAGCAACGTTTGCCGCCAGTCGCGACGGTGCGCGCCGATGGGGAGAAGGTCGACGGAGGTCACCGAGTCGCCGAACTCGCTGAGGAGGCGGCCGAGACCCTCGATGGCGCGGATCGGCCCCTGACCCTGGGCGCGCTTCATCACCGCGGCGGCGTTGTAGCTGCGCACCACGGGCTGTGTGAAATGACCGAGCACCACCGCCTCGGCCCAGCGCGTGTAGAGGTCGGTGTCGCAGGTGTAGTTCATCACGTCGACGGTGCGCGCTCCCGGCGGCCGTGCCCCGATCTCACCGAACACGACCTCGCCGTCGAACGTTCGGTACCACTCCATGTGCGTGAAGCCATCGCGGAACCGCAGCGCGTCGAGCACCGCGTGGCCCATGGCGCGGCCGCCGGCGAGGTGGTCGACGGTGGGATCGCGCAGTGCCAGCGTGATCGGGCTGATCCACTCCAGGGAACGGGCGATCAGCGGCCGCGGCCGGTACCACGAGATGTTCTCGTACAGGACCGCACCGTTGGCACAGATGGTGTCGAAGGTGAACTCCTCACCGTCGACGAACTCCTCGACGCTCAGCTCGGGCACGTTCCCGAGTCGGGGCAGGACCTCTTCAAGCGCAGCCTGGTCATCGACGCGATAGGTGTCCGAGGAGCCGGCGCCGGCGATCGGCTTGACGATGATCGGGAACCCGATCGCGACGGCCGCCTCCCGCACCCCGGCGATTGTGGTGGTGCTGCGATGGCGGGGCGTGCGGATGTCGGCGTCGTCGAGGACGCGCTTCATGGCCTCCTTGTCGCGGAAGGGGATGGTCTGTTCCACGGTCATCCCGGCGACGCCCAGCGCCTCGCGTAGGCGCGCTGCAAGCACCATGGTCGGCTCCCACAGCGACTCCACGCCGTCGATGTCGATATCACCGGCGCGACGGATGATGTCATCCACGATTCCGTGCTCGTCGCCGAACGACGGGATCTGCCAGTACGCGGCGAGGTTGTCGCGAGCCAGATGAGGGAGCGCGTCGACGGGCTGGTCACCCAGGCCGATGACCCGCGCCCCGGCGGCGGCGAGGCCGCGCACGAAGAACGGCATCTCCGCGGGGTAGCCGGGCGAGATCATCACCACGGTCGGCACGGCGATCAGCCCGACATCTCGACGCGGGCGACCTCGACCACACGGCGCAGCGCGGCTTCGACGACGTCGGTGTCGTCGTGGCGCAGGATGACGTAGCCCTCGCCCTCGTAGCTCTCGCTTCGCGCCTGTCCCTCCCTGGGCAGGCGGGCCTCGACCACCAGGTCTCCGAGCTCGTGCTGCAGGGTGTCGAGGCCCTGCACGCCGCGCACAACTCCGTGGCCCTGGCCGCGCAAGTACGCGGCGCCGACCGCGTAGCGACGCTCGGGGGGATCGAAGTGCCCGAAGATCTCGAGTCGCGCCCAGGCCGCGTACATGTCAGTGTCGTGCGCGTACGACAGCAGCGAGGTGAACTGCGCCCCCGGCGGTCGAGCAGCGACCTCCGAGAGCGCGATGCGGCCCTCGCGGAGCCGAAACCACTCCAGGTGGCTGAACCCGGTGTCCATCCCCAGCGCGGTCAATCCGCGCGACGCCCCATCGCGTATGGCGTCGTACTCCGCGCCGCCGATGTCGCGCGGCAGGAGCACGGCCCACTGGATCCAGGGATTCTCGAGCACCTCGAGCGGGGTGGGCAGGTACGACGAGATGGAGTGCCACACGACGCGGCCGTCCACGCTGACGCTGTCGAAGCTGTGCTCCGCACCGGTGACCAGCTCCTCGAGGAGCGCGGGCGCGGCAGGAGAGGGCGGGTCGACGCGCAGCCAGTCGGAGAGGTGGGCCTGGCTGTCGACGCGGAACGTGCTGCGCGCGCCGGCCCCGGCGGGCGGCTTGACCACGATCGGCAGGCCCAGGTGTTCGGCGATGGACCAGGCCTGCTCGGCGGAGACCGCGACGCCATGGCGCGCACACGGGACGTCGTGGGCGGCGAAGACGTCCTTCATGCGCGACTTGTCGCGGAAGTTGCGCGCCACCTCAGGACCCATCCCCGGGATCCCGAGCGCTTCGCGGACCTCGCCCAGCGGTACCTGCAGCTGCTCGAGCATGCCGACGAGGCGGTCCACGCCGCCCAGGCGTCCGGCCAGGGCACGGATGGCGTCGGCGATCTGCTGGGCATCGGTGCCGTCGTCGACGCGCCAGTCCGCCACCAGTCGCGCCCGCACCCCGCCGGGCAGCTTGTCGACGGGGTCCTGACTGACCAGGGCGATGCGGGCGCCGGGGAGAGACGCCGCCGCGTCGATGAAGCGGACCGTGGCCTCGAGCAGGAACGGGGCGACGAACACCGCGGTCGGCACGCTAGGCAGTCTAGGCGGCATGGCACACCTCGGCCAGCCGCCCCGGCAATGACTGCGCCGGTAGGATCGGCGCCATGAACGTCATCTTCATCGAGCCGGCATTCCCGCCCAACCAGCGCGAATTCGTGCGTGGCCTGGCCGAGGCCGGCGCCACCGTGATCGGCATCGGTGAGCGACCGCTCGAGGAGCTCGACCCCGACCTCCAGGGGCGGATGCTCCATTACCACCGGGTCGGCAACGTCACCGCCGTCGACTCGATGACGGATGCGGTGCGCTGGGTACAGGAGCGGGTGTGGGTCGACCGCCTCGAGGCGGTGGTCGAAGCACACACCATGGCGGCGGCGCAGGTGCGCGAGAACTGCACCATCCCCGGCACGTCGGTGCGCACGGCCTGGCTGTGCCGCGACAAGCCGTCGATGAAGGCGGCGCTGCGCGAGGTGGGGGTGCCCACTGCGGCCTCGACGGCCGCCGACACCGCCGACGAGGTGCGCGACTTTGCTGCGCAGGTCGGCTACCCGCTCATCCTCAAGCCGCGCGCCGCAGCCGGCGCGTCGGGCACGGTGCGCGTCGACGGCCCGGACGAGCTCGACGCCGCGCTAGCCGGCTTCGGGTCGGCCGAGTCGATCGCTGCCGAGGAGTTCGTGGAGGGGCATGAGGGCTTCTACGACACGCTCTCGATCAACGGAGAGCCGGCGTACGACTTCGTGTCGCACTACTACCCCAACGTTCTCGACGCCATGCGCGCCCGCTGGATCAGTCCGCAGTTCATCGCCACCAACCGCGTCGACAGCGTCGCTGACTACGGCGAGATTCGTGAGATGGGCCGCCGCGTGGCACGGGCGCTGGGCATCGAGACCTCGGCGACTCACATGGAGTGGTTCTTCGGTCCCAAGGGACTGCGTTTCAGCGAGATCGGCTGCCGCCCTCCCGGGGTGCGTGCCTGGGACCTCTACGCCGCGGGCAACGACATCGACATCTACCGTGAATGGGCCAACGCCATCGTGCGCGGCGCGGTGGAGAACGGCCTGTCACGGCGCCGCGCAGCCGGCATCGTGGCGCTGCGTCCCGACGGCGACGGACAGATCAGTGGCTACGACGGCGTCGATGAGGTTCAGCAACGATTCGGCGAGCACATCCTCGACGTGCACCTGCCCGAGCCGGGCACCCCCGCGCAGCCGGTCGAGGCGGGCTACATGGCCAACGCGTGGGTGCGCATGGTCCACCCCGACTACGACACGCTGCGCAGCATGCTCGACGCGGTGGGCCAGACGCTGAAAGTGCACGCCTTGTGAGCGTCACCGTGATGCTCGGCCCCGTCGGCGACGGCGCGGCGGTGGCTGCCGAGCTGGCCACGCTGCATGTCGACGGCCCGGTCGCGCTGGTCACCGCCGGGTGGGAGGAGGCGGAGCGCAACGACGCCGACCTCGACCGCGTGCTCGGCGGCGGTACGCGCAACCTGGGTCTCTTCGGGCGGCGCCTCGACATCCTCGACATGGACCCGGGGTACGCCGACGAGGTGCGCAGGGTTCGCGGTCTGCTCACCCAGCTGCGCGAGGTGTACCTGGTGCAGCTCCGCCATGCGCTGCGCGGGGTTGACGCGGTGCGCCAGCACGTCGCCGCCGCCCGCCGGCTGTCGGGCGTGCAGCTCGACGAGGCGATCGAGACCGTCCGTGCGCTGGACGAGCGCCACGCGACTCGTCGCGATGCGCTGCTCGGCGAGTTCTACGCCGGCTATCCGCCGCATGAGCGTCCCGCCATCGTGGCCCATCGCGAGGCGGTGTCCGCGCTGCTCGCTGAGTGCGCCGCCCTGGTCATCGCCGGCGGCCACGTCGGCGTGCTCACCGATTGCCTGCACATCTGCAACGTCGGTGCGCTGCTCGCTGACCGGCCTGTCGTGGCCTGGTCATCGGGCGCGATGGCGATCGGCGAGCGAGTGATGTTGGTCGATGACCATGACCTCGCCGGGCGCCCCGACGAGGTGCTCGGGGCCGGCATCGGGGTGGTCCGCGGCGTGGTGCCACTGCCCGCGGCGGCGACCCACCTGCGCATCGACGACCGCAACCACCTCGCGCTGCTGGCCCGGCGGCTGGCGCCACGCGCGTGCGTGCTGCTCGACGAGGCCGACCGCGTCACCTTTGACGTGGCCGGTGTCGCCGACCTCAGCACCGCCCGGGTCGTCTCGCCCGACGGCATAGTCCGCTCGCCGGCGGAGGCCGCGTGACCACGACCTCGCCCAAGGCGCCCAAGCAGCGGGCGCTCACCAGGCTCCGCGCGGAGGGGGTGAAGGCGGCGGCCATCGACCGGCTGCTTGCCGAGAATCGCGTCCCGCTCGTCGAGGGCTCGGCGTGCACCTTCCTGTTCCGCGGTCACGCCGACGACGTCGCCATCGAGCACGCCATCACCGGCCTGCCCTCGCCCTTGCCGCTCAAGCGGCTGCGGCGCAGCGACCTCTGGTTTGCGACCATCGAGCTGCCTGCCGGGTCGCGTGTCGAGTACCGCGTGCTCGTCCGCCACGGCGACAACGTCGAGAGCATCCTCGATCCCCTCAACCACGAGTCGGTGACGGGACCAGCGAGCACGATGTCGGTTCTGCGCGCCCAGGGCTACGAGACACCCTGGTGGGCGCTGCACGATGCCACCGTCGTGCCCGGCGAGCTCACCGAGTTCCACTTCCGCAGCCGGGCGCTGCGACGGGAGGCGTACCTGACCCTGTACGCGCCGGCGCGGATGCGCCGCGAGCATCGCCTGCCCCTGCTGGTGGTCCACGACGGCGGCGACTTCATCAACCACGCCGCCTACGGAACCGTTCTGGACAACCTCATGGACAGGCGGTTGATGGCCGACACCATGGTGGCGTTCACCCATCCCGGCGACCGCCTGCGGGAGTACGGCGACAGCGCGGCCCACAGCCGCTTCCTCACCGCCGAGCTGGTGCCGCAGCTCGAGAAGCGCCTGCCTCTGCGCGGTGACCCCGCCGGCCGAGTGCTCGCGGGGGCGAGTTTCGGCGCCATCGCCGCGCTGGCGGCCGCGGTGCACGCGCCCGGCTTCTACGGAGGCCTCTTGCTGCAGTCCGCCTCGTTCCTCTACACGGTGGTGGGGCGAGAGCACGCCGGCGGGCCGGTGTTCGACCCGGTGGTGCGGTTCGTCAACACCATTCGCTCCCAGCCGCAGCCGGTGGTGGAACAGATCTTCCTCAGCTACGGCGCCTTCGAGCCGTCCGCCCAGCGCAACCTGGCGATGGTCGACGTGCTCCGGCGCATGGCCGACGAGGTGCGCGTGGTCGAGTCGCTGGACGGGCACACCTGGACGGGCTGGCGCGACCGCCTCCTCGACGGCCTCACCTGGCTGTTCCCTGGCGAGCAGCGCTTCCTGTATCCCTGATGCGCGAGACTCCGCGGTCATGAAGTTGCGCGAGCGCTGGTACTCGTCACGGGTGGAGAGCGACGTCACCGTGGTGCGCTGGGGGCACTACGGCCGGCCGGTGATCATCTTTCCGACCGCCGGCGGCGACGCCGAGGAGATCGAGCGGATGCTCGTCATCGACGTGCTTGGTGACCTTATCGAGGCCGGGCGCATCAAGGTGTACTCATGCGACAGCATCGCCGGATACGCGATGGTTCGCGGCGACGGCGATCCCCGCTACCGCGCGGCGCTCATCAACGGCTTTCATCGCTTCGTCCGCGAGGAGATGATCCCGGCGATCTGGTCCGACTGCGGCACCCCCGAGGCGGAGGTCATCGTCACCGGTGCATCCATCGGCGCCTTCAACGCGCTGGCCGTGCTCTGCCGGTTCCCCGAGGTGGTCAGCCACGCGGTGGGTATGAGCGGCACCTACGACCTCGAGCAGTTCCTCGGTCCCAACGCCGGCGAGGATCTCTTCTTCGCGACGCCTCTGTACTTCCTCCCCGGTCTCGATGGACCGACCCTCGAGCGGCTCCGGCATCGGTTCGCCATCCTCGCCTGCGGAGAGGGGAGGTGGGAGGCGATCAATCAATCCTGGCAGCTGGCCGAGGTGCTGGGCTCCAAGGGCATCCCCAACCGGGTCGACCCCTGGGGACCCCAGTACGACCACGACTGGCCGACGTGGCGGGAGATGCTTCCCCACTACCTCGGTCAGCTGAGCTGAGTGAGCAGAACCATGAGCGATCGAAAACTCGAGGGCATCCGCCTGGCCGTCATCGGCGCGGGGGCCATGGGCGAGGCGATGGTCGCCGGCCTGGTGGACCGCCGGCTCGTCGACGCGTCGCGGGTCACCTGCAGCCATCCGCGCGCTGAGCGCCGCGAAGCGCTGGCGTCGACCCACGGGGTCACGGTCACCGCCGACAACGTCGAGGCCGCCGAGGCCGCCGACATCGTGCTGCTCGCGGTCAAGCCGCAGATGCTCGCCGGCGTGATGGCGAAGCTGCGTGGCCGGCTCTCCGCGGAGCAGCTGGTGATCAGCATCATCGCCGGGGCGAGCACACGAGCGATCGGCGAGGGACTGCAGCATCCTGCCGTGGTCCGCTCCATGCCGAACACACCGGCACAGATCGGCCAGGGAGTCACCGTCTGGTACGCCACCGACAGTGTCGACGAGCGCGGCCGCGGGCATGTCCGGACCATGCTCGGCGCGCTCGGCCGCGAATTCGAGGTGCACGACGAACGCCAGGTGGCGATGGCCACCGCGGTGAGCGGCACCGGTCCCACCTACATCTTCCTGTTCATCGAGGCTCTCACCGACGCGGCGGTGCACCTCGGCTTCCCCCGCCATGTGGCCCGGGAGCTGGTGCTCGACACCATGTCCGGCTCCGCCGACTTCGCCCTGCAGAGCGGCAAGCACGTCGCCGAGCTGCGCGACATGGTCACCTCGCCGGGCGGCACCTCCGCCGAGGCACTGTACGAGCTCGAAAAGGGCCGGCTGCGCACGGTCGTGAGCGACGCGGTCTGGGCCGCCTTCGAGCGCACCCTCCAACTGGAGGCCCGGCTGGAGGGCAACGACTCCGGCGGCGTGCAGCGGCGCAACCGTTAGACGTTCACGTTCCACCACACGAGCACGTCGAGCTCATGCGCCGGAGCGCGGTTGAGCAATCGCGCAAACAGGTCCGCTTCCCGGGCGGCATACGGTCCCGGCGTCACCACGATGGTGCGGATGCACGCGGCGCGAAGCTCGAGTCGCAATGCCGGCAGCAGCGCCGGTGTCGTCTCGTCCACGCCCGTGGAGCCGAGGTCGGTGAGGACGCGCTCCAGTTGAGGAGTGACGGTGTGCGGCGGATCGGGTCCGATCCAATACCCCCCGACGATCTTGTATCGCATCCCTGACTGCGCCTGCCAGACCAGCGAACTCACGGCGACGATGTCTCTGTACGGGAAGGGGGCTGTCAGCACGGTGCTTTCTACAGGGATTTGGGAGACGTCCCGCGAGCTCGAGAAGAACTGCGGCAGGGTCACCGTGGATGCGGGCAGCGGGACGTGGGGCAGGAGTGGGAGGAGCGCCACAGTCACCGCAGCAGCTGCCACCATCGAGGCGCGCGCGTCGCGCGCACCGCTCGCGCTCAGCCGGCTGACGCAGACGGCGACCAGAACGGCGGCGAGCAGGTAGAAGTACACCATGAAGCGCACCGGAAGCGCGTCGCTCAGCAGCGGAAGACGCACCACCGCCGCCCACGGAAGGGGAATCGACGTCGTCCGTCCGTCGACGTGCAGCCGGCTGCCCATCGCGAACACGGCCATCAGCAGCGCGGTCAGCGACGTCACCCTGACGAGCCGCGTCCTCCAGTACCTCCACACCGCGAACCCCAGCAGGATGATCAACGGAATGCCGAGATAGGCGGTCGTCTCCGCAGGATTACCCGAGAAGCCGTTGGCGTGCGCGACCGCGGCGGACGGCGCGATCAACTGGTTCTGGGTGGGAAGCACGAACGACAGAAGGTCCGCGACGTACGTGTTCTTCGGGTGATTGACACCGATTGGTCGCTCAGGACCGAAGAACTGCACGGAGAGCGGCCAGGCCAGCAGGACGGCCGAGGTGACCACGGCGCTGCCGATCACTCGTGCGACGTACGGCAGGCGCGAAGCCACCGCGTCACGAGCGAAGAGCGCGAGGATCGCCACTGAGCACACCGCCGCCACCACTCCGTCGAGGAGCAGTTCCTCCGACGTGAAGAACTCGGCGACGCACAGCAGGCCAAGCAACAAGCCCAGCAGCACGGGACTGTGACGCTGCCTGATCACGGTCTCGTACACGCATAGGAGCAGCAGAGGAGGGAAGAACGCCAGCACCAGGTGGAGGTGCCCACCCGCCTGGCCGATCATGTACGGCGAGAACCCGTAGAGCAGGCCGCCGGCGAACGATGCGCCCGGACTCATCCGTAGGTATCGCAGCGCCAGCCACGCGCACCATGCCGCCGACGCAAAGGCAAGCGTGATCAGCACGTTGTACGCGACCACGACTCCCAGCGTGGCCGTGATGGGCCAGATCACAAGCGCGGCGAGCGGAGTGAACGTGTTCCACATCAGGTTCAGCCCGTGCGGGTAGTTCATGAAGTCGCTCGTCCACGGAGAGTGAGCGTGTGACACCGAGAACGGCGTCCACTCGAGAAACCACATGCTCTCCTGTGGATCGGCGATGTTTCCGACGTAGCTGGTGCCCGGGTGCAGCCACGCGGTCCGGCACAAAGCGATGGAGATCAACAGGTACATTGCGGCTGGAGCAATCGCTCTGATCTTCCCACCGGGACGGCGCCAGGAAACGGTCGGGCGCGGGCTCAGGTTCATCGGCGGTGGCCGAGTGTACAGGCGGGCAATCCGCGCACGGGTGGTCAGAGCTCCCGCAAGGCCTGCGGCCACCGTTGGCGCGGCGCAGGACGTGCCACGGGCGCCTGCGCTTCTGCTGGTGGTGACGGGTGGCGGCGTTGTGGCCGGAGCGCGGAGGCGCCGCTCGCCGATGAGGGGAGCCTGACGCGCCGAGCTCAGGCTCTCGCCAGAGTCCACCCGGGGTAGCTGCCCTTGGTCTGCGCCGGGCCGGTGTCCCCGGCGAAGAAGTACAGAGCGCGGCCGTTGTCGGTGACCTGGGTCCTGCCGTCGCCGCGCATGATGGTGCCGAGGTGGCCGGTCACCCCGGCGCCGGCGACGAGCATGGTCCCGGCCGGGACGGTCAACGGTGGCCACTCGTCGACGCAACCGCTGTTGCAGTTGGTCTTTCCGCTGCCCGCGGAGTCGCTGTTGAACGTGTACAGCGTACGGCCGTTCGACGCGCCGACAACCGCCACTCCCATCGACGTTGCCGCTGCCTTGACCACCGTCGTCGTCGGTATCGGCCGTGCGGTTGGCGCCGGGGGCGCGGTGGGAGCCAGCGTAGCGCTGGGGATTGGCGTCGCCAGTGGCGTCGACGGCGCCGATGAGGTGGAGGGCGTCGCGGCTGCCGCGGGTGGGGAGGCGCCGCCGCTGTTGCCCATGGTCGCCGTCGATGCCCCACATCCGGCCATCGTCAGCAGCGCAGCAATGGTCGCGGTTCGTCTGATCGTGAAGATTCGCATGTCCGTCCCTTTCGTGGTGTCCGTTGCCGCCACTGTCCCCCCGGTCGCGTGGACATGCGCAACGTCCGAAGGTCTTAAGACACGCCCCTCACATCCGCGGACTTGTCGGCTCAGAGCTCGCGGCGCCGAAAGGCGACGATGGTGAGGGCCACCACCGCCACCACCCACACGGCGGCCCACGCGATGTACGCGCCGGCCGGCGCCGTGACCGACGTGAAGGGACTCGCCGCGGCCTCGCGACTCCCCGCCGCAACAGCCACGACCGCCGTCGGCTCCATGTTGAAGACGGCACCCCTCCAGAGCCCGTCCGACGGAAGCAGCAGCCGGCTGATCGTGCCGGTGGCCTCGATCGCGCCGTTGTTGAGCACCGCGCCGACGGCGCCGGCGACGCCGGCGATCCAGGTGATGAAGAACAGCATGAGCGCGATCACCCCGGCGGTGATCCCGGAGAGGCGCACGCTGAGACACAGCGTGAGGGTGAGCAGCACCAACCCCTCCGCGGCCACGAACGCCGCGGCTTCAACGGGGTGTGGGGGCATGTACCCCGTCGCCCAGCGCACCACCGCGAACTCGACGGCGGTGGCCGCTGCCGCGTACATGACGATCAGCGTTCCCAGGCCGAGCCACTTGCCGAGGATGACCTCGGCGCGCTCGACGGGCCGGGCCAGAACGGCCAGCGCTTGTCCCGACTCCACTTCTGCCGAGACGGACTGCGCCGCGACCATCACGGCGCCGAGCCCGAGCACGGCGCTGAACATGAACAGCACGAAGATGAGCAGCTGCGACGAGAACAAATTGACGTCGGCCGGACTCAGAAGGGTGCCGTCGCGATTGTGAACGCCGGGAAGGCGGCTGAACCCCCAGCCGGTCAGCGCGATCGCCACTCCGCTGAGCACGAGCAGCGCGAGCACCAGACGGCGCCGGCTCACCTCGCGCACCGTGACCATGGCGATGGTCAGCACGCTCATGCGGCCGCTCCTTCATCGGCGGCGCGGAGCACCTCTAGGAATCGATCCTCGAGTGAGAGACGCTGCGGCTCGACGGCGTGCACCCGGGCGCCGTGCGCAACCAGGGCGGCGACGATGTCGGCGACGCCGTCGCTGTCGACACCGGCGACAGTGAACCACTCACCGTCCGCGGCCACATCTCCCCAGCGGGAGAGCAGAGCGCTCAGCCCGTCGAGGCCGGTGACGCGCAGCCGCACCGCCGTGCCTCCACCGAGGATCTCGTCGAGCGTCCCCGCGGCGATCACTCGACCGTGGTCGACGACGGCGACGCGGTCGCACACCTGCTCCACCTCGCTGAGCAGGTGCGAGTTGAGGAACACCGCAGTGCCCTTGGCGCGGAGCGCGCGTATCACGTCGCGAACGTCGTGGCGTCCGACGGGGTCGAGCGCCGAGGTGGGTTCGTCGAGGAAGACGATCTCCGGCGCACCCAGCATGGCGACCGCCAGGCCGAGCCGCTGCTGCATCCCCTTGGAGAAGGTGCCGACCCGATCGCGAGCGCGATCGCGCAAATCAACGGTGTTCAGGACCACCTCGATCTCGTCCTCGCGCTGCGGACGTGGGATGCTGATCAGGCGGCAGTGGAAGCGCAGTACCTCGACAGGGGAGAGCCAGGCGGGGTAGCGGAAGAGCTCGGGAAGGTAGCCGACACGACGTCGCGCCTCGGCCCGACCGATCGGCTCGCCGAGAAGCCAGGCGTTGCCCGCCGTCGGAGTGGTGAGGCCGAGCAGCAGCTTGACCGCGGTGGTCTTGCCGGCGCCGTTGGGCCCGAGGAAGCCGAAGATCTCGCCGCGCGGGACCGACATGCTGAGCCCGGCGAGAGCCTCGATGTGCCCGTACCGCTTGGTCAGGTCGACAGCGTGGATCGCCGGGACGGCGTCAGCGGAGGGAACGGGCAAAGTCGAGCACCTCGCTCTGGGGAAGAAGGCCGCCAACAGCGTAGACGACGTTGTTCTTCTCCCAGATCAGCGCTGACCCGAGCCCGGTCGAATCCCCGACGAGAACGCCCTGCGCGTTGTCGATCTGCACCGTCTGCGAATTCATCACCCCGCTGATCACCGGGATTGGCAGCGTGCTCCCCGGGACGCCGATGGCGCGAATCTCAGCGGCGAGCTCCGGCGAGATCCCCGGCTGGGCCACCAGGAAGTCCTCGAGCTGCTGCAGCGACGCGCCGTTCGTCGAGACGGTCGGCCGGACGCCCTCGGCGATCACCAGCGTCGGCGGCGACTCCGACGAACCCGTTGCCTGCGCGTTGCCGCCGTACACGGCGACCACCGCGGGCCCCGCGTTCACCGTCACCGTGGTGCCTTCCAGCGACCCGGGGATGACCGGCGCCGCCCGGCCCGCCTTGGCGGCAGCCGCTGCCGCGGTCGCCGAGTCGAGGGTGAACGTCGCGGTGCCCTGACCGATCACCTCCCAGCGTGCCGGGCCGGGGACGCCGGCAGGCAGCGAGGACGGCTCCAGCACGGTGAGTCCCGTGCTTGCCGCGGCCTGGGCTGGACCGGACACCTGCCTCGGCTCGAGGTTGGTCGTCACCATCTTTCCGTACTGCGAGAGATCAGGAAGCCCGTTGAGCTGGCCCGCGGTGAGCGTGATCGGGGCCACCTGGGTGGGGGAGAAGATCGACAGCCAGCCGGCGGCGTTGGCGGAGACCACCAGGCCCGCCACAACGACGGGGACCGCCACGGCGCCGAGCGCCCAGCGGCGCCGTCCATGGGGGCGCGGCGTTGGCAGGTCGGCGCCGTGCGGGCGGTCGCCCGCGGCGACGCGCCGCCGGAGCTGAGCGAGCGCCTGCTCGCTAGACGGCACCCCCACCATGGGGCTGGCAAACAGCTGGTTGGCGACGTCGGCGTCCGCCGCCACACGGGCCGCGTGCCGCTGGCAGCGCTCGCAGCCGGCGAGGTGGTCGCGCTCCCTGTTCGAGCCGGCGAACCTGTCGTCGTGGAGGCGGCGCAGCGCCCCGTCATTGAGATGCCGCACGGTCAACCTCCTTTCGCAGCGCTGATTCAGCGCGCCGCAACATCGTTCCCACATCACCCTGTCTGACATCCATCGCCGCCGCCACCTCCGCATAGCTGAGGCCGCTGTGGCGGAGGACCAGCACAGTCGCCGCGCGCTGCGACAATCTCCCGAGAGCCGTTCGCAGAAGCCGTCCGTCGTCAGCCCGCTCGACCGCCACAGCGGGATCGACGGCTTCCGTGGCCGCCAGGGCCAGCTGCTCGCGGCGGCCACGGCGGCGATCGGACCGGAGCGTGTTGAGCGCCATGTGCGCCGCCGCTGCGCACACCCAACCGCCGGCCCACGCCTGCTCGCTGCACTGGCGCCGATGGAGCGCAAGGAAGGCGTCTTGGGCCACGTCCTCGGCCCGGGCGCGATCGCCGAGGACGCGAGCGGCAATCCCGACCACCTTGCCGTATTCGGCGCGAAAGACGCGATCAAACGCCCTGTCAGTGGTCGCGGAGGCGGCGGGCGGGGCACTCATGCGCCAGACAGCCTCTCCATTCACATCCATACAGCACCGCCGCTGCTCATCTTGTGACGCCTCGGGCCAAGTTTCTACCCGGCTGAACGGCGCAGCTCAGAGATTGGTGCCGCTCAATGGGGACGTCGGTGGCCAGGCTGCCCGCGTCATCCGCCACTGGTCAGTCCGTGCACAGCAGCGGCGACTTCCACGGGCGCCCGGCCTCCAGCTGCTTCGATGGGAGCTCGCAGTCTAGGAAGGAGAGAGGCCCGGCGATGCCCAATGACTACTGATAATGGAGATTCTCATGAACTAACCACATCGCCGTGAAAGTTGACCGGATTGGTCGGGCTTTGTTAGCCTCGCGCGCAATGACGCTCCGGTGCTCCCTCACCCGCCAGCTGTGGCTCGACCACGGCCGCTGCGGCACCGAACTCTGTACGCGCTGAGCTGACGCTGCGTCCAGGCCAGTTGCCGGGTCGCCACGAAAGTGCGCCCGCGCGTCATTCATAAGAAGAGGTCATATGTCCGCCACTGACAAGCTGCTCGAGAACAACCGGTCATACGCGTCCACATTCGACAAGGGCGAGGCGCCGCTACCGCCGGGCCGTGGCGTGGCCGTGGTCGCCTGCATGGACGCGCGCCTGCACGTCAATGACATCCTCGGCCTGGAGGTCGGCGACGCCCACGTCATCCGCAACGCGGGGGGAGCCGTGACCGACGACGCCATCCGCTCCTTGCTCATCTCCCAGCGACTGCTGGGGACGCGCGAGGTGATCCTCATCCACCACACCGACTGCGGGATGCTCACATTCACAGATGACGCCGTCAAGGCTCAGGTGCAGGCGGACACCGGCATCCGCCCAGCATTCGCTCTCGAGGCCTTCCGCGATCTCGATGAGGACGTGCGCCAATCGATCGCGCGCATCGTCGCGAGCCCCCTGATTCCGCATCGCGACAGCGTTCGCGGCTTCGTGTACGACGTGCGCACAGGCCAGCTCCGCGAGGTGCTTCCGGAGGGCGGCGCTCAGCTCGCGGGCGCGGGCAACGGGGCGGTGGCGAACAGCGTCGGCTGAGCCCGACCACCGTCCTGGCGCGGGCCGGTCGTCAGCACTTGCCTGACGTCCGCCCCAAATCGCCCAAGCTCCTGATAATACGGGGGTGGCCGGCCGCTCCTCCGCAACCAGTCGGCGTCCCAACGCGCCTGCCACGAAGCGCGTGCCGGCGTGGGCTGCCGAGATCCCCGGGCCGTCCGACCCGCTCCCCGACCAGGTGCAGCAATTCCTCGACTGGCTGCGCATCCAGCGCAACCGTCCGCTGACCACGGTGCGCGCCTACCGCCAGGACCTCGCCAAGTTCGTCGCCTTCATGCGCCGTCGCGACCTCGCCGACAACTTCACGGCGGCCGTCGACCGCGGGGTGCTCCGCCGTTATCAGATCGAGCTCGCCGAGGTGCTGCCCAACCCGCGCACCCGCGCCCGCGCCCTGGTCGCGCTGCGCCAGTTCCTGTCGTACGCGTATGACGAGGGCTGGAGCGATGGCGAGCTGAGCCGCCAGGTGAGCGTGCCGCGGTACGTCGTCGGTGATCCCCACCCGGTCGCCACAGAGACCGTGCCGCGGTTGCTCGCAGCGTTGCCCACTGACGGGCTGCGCGACCTCCGTGACCGCGCCCTCATCCACCTGCTGGTGAGCACAGGGTGCCGCATCGCCGAAGCGTGCGCGCTCGATCGCGGGGACGTTCGCGCCGAGGGCTTTCGCGTCCTCGGCAAGGGCGGCAAGCACCGCATGGTGTACCTGACAGACGACGCGTACAGCGCTGTCCAGGACTACCTGCGCCAGCGCGGTCCCGACCCTGCGCCCGCGTTGTTCATCAGTGTTGCCCGCGCCGACATGCCCGACGGCCGCGCCCTCCCCCACAACCGGCTCACCACCGATGGTGCGCGCCACGCGCTGCGGTCGCTGCGCCGCCGATTCAGCGCCGACCCCGCCCTCTTCGCGCTCATCGACGACCTGCGCCCCCCGCATGCCGCGCGGCACACCGCAGCGACCACGCTGCTCGCGGCCACCGACGGCGACGTCCGGCTGGTGCAGGAGGTGCTCGGCCACGCCACGCTGGAGACCCTGCGCGTCTACACTGAGATCACCGACAAGCGCAAGCGTGCCGCGTACCAGCGGCTCGGCGACTACCTGCGCGAGGTCGAGGCCAGCACCGCCGGCTGAGACGTCCCCAGCCAATCATCGACGAGCTCAACGAACTCATCCGGGCGTTCCATCATCGGGATATGGCCGGTGTTGTCCAGAACCCGGAAGGTCCAGTCGGGGCGCATCGTGGCCACCCCCTGCGCCGCGGACAGCATTACCAGCCTGTCCTGGTCGCCGTGCATGAGCAGCGTCGGCGCCTGCACCCGGCGGATGTGTCTCTCCACGGCGTCTCTGTGCCAGAGCCACTGCACCAGCGAGCTCGATGCCTCGAGAAAGGCGCGGTCGGGCTCCTCCTGTTCCTGGCGCCATCTCATCTGCTCGATCAGTGCCTCGCGCGTCTCAGGCGAGATTCGCGAGACGTCGACAGTGCACAGCCGGAGCACGTCGTCGACGAGGCGCTCGGCGCCGCGGCGGCGAGAGTTTGCGCGCACCACCCAGGGACCGACTCCAGGTGTGCGCATCATCACGAACGCAGCGGCGAGCATCAGGGGGAACCGGCCCCCTGGCGTCGTCGGCATGGCGGGGTCGACAAGCACCAGCGAGGCGACGCTGTGGGGCCGGCGCGAAGCAACCAGGACGCTGATCAGGCCGCCCATGGAGTTGCCGACGAGCACCACCGGGCGTCCGCCGCCGATGTGCTCGGCCACGTGGTCGACCACGCCGACGTTGTTGGGGATGGTCGACTCCCGGCCGGCCCTCGGGGTGCGCCCGAAACCGATCAGGTCGAGCGACCAGACGTGGTGGGTCTGGGTGAGGTCGCCGGTGACGTCCCTCCAGTTGACCATGGAGCCGCCGAGCCCGTGGACGAGAAGCATGGGCGGACCGGTGCCGCCGTGGTCGACTGCTTCGATCGGCCCCTTGACATCGAGGGTGAGCTCCCTGTCCATCCCCTGATGCTATCGAGGGTGTCCCGACTCCGGCGCGTCCCGAGCCGGGCGCCAGACGTTGCCGAGCACCCGGACCGGGCCCTCGAAGCCCTCGTCCCAGCAGGCGAGGATCTCCGCGCCGAAGGGCGGGTGCAGCTCGAGGCGGAGCAGGTCGTCGCGATGGTGCCAGGCGACGTCGGCGAGCACGCCGTCGCGGCCGACCTGCAGATCCCCCGCCGGCGCCGTGGCGGCGAACACCATGTTGAGCAGGTGCCGCCCCCCGGGCTCGATGGCCTCGCAGACCAGCACCAGCCGGCCCACCTCGACGGCGAGGCCCGTCTCCTCGTGCAGCTCGCGGACGGCCGCCTCGACCAGTGTCTCGCCAGCCTCGACTCCCCCACCGGGCAGCAGCCAGTGGCGGTGCCCCTCCTTGACGTGCTCGGCGAGGAGGATCCGCTCCCCGTCGCACAGGCACACCGCCACCCTCACCCGGACGGCGGCATCGCTCACGACCTGGATTATCGCCGTCGCCAGGGCGGGCTTGACACGAACAGGCGTTCGCGGTACCGTGGCGGCGTGGGAACATCTGTTTGGGGTGGTACGGCAATGCTCACTGACTACGGCCGGCCCGTGCGCCGCTCCCGTCGACGGCCCTGGCAACGCGATCCGCGGGTGGTTCTGGCAGGCGTCCTCACGGCCGGCGCGGGATTGGTCTTCCTCGGCGGCAACGTCTACGGTGGTTTCAACGTCGGTCAGGCGCAGCACGTCAAGGTGCATGCCGGCGACACGCTGTGGACCCTCGCAGCCGCCCACTACCAGAGCGGCGATGTCCGTGACCACGTCGACCAGATCATCGAGCTCAACCACTTGGCCGACAGCTCGATCACTCCCGGCGAGGACCTGCTCCTACCGGCACCCTGAGAGGTCGCACGGGCACCGGTTCCGGGACGGTCCGACCGGCATTGAGGTCGGCCAACCAGGGCACCGACCCCGATGGTTGCGGGCTCGGCGTGTCGGTCCCGCGGCGCCGCCCCCCGCCGCCCCCGCCGTCGTCGCCGTCGTCGCTGGGCGCCTCGCTGAGCAGGCGCATGAAGACGACGCTGAACGCGACGAAGAGGGCGATCTTGCTGACCAGCGCGATGCACGCGCCGGCGATCTGCTGGTCGGTCAGGACGCTGAGCCCGAAGATCCTCGGGGCAGCGCCGTATGTCGGGTACAGCTGGTGCTTGGCCAGGGCCACGGTGATCCCGCCGAAGGTCTGCGGGATGGTGGCCACCATGATGTAGCCGAGCGTGGCCCAGCGGCCCAGGACGCGGCGGTCGCCCAGCGGAACCACGATGGGCCACCAGAACAACACGGAGGCCGCCAGCAGGGAGAGCTGCTGCGCCGCATACAGTTCGCTGCTGCTCAGCGATGCCTCGTACGCGCCGGTGAGGTGCCAGCCGAAGAACGCCACGTTGATCGCCAGCATCCCGCTCAGCGGGTGGACCGCAACGCGACCGAGGCTCGCCAGCCAGCCAGGCGCCCGGCTCCATCCGCGGCCCGGCAGGCCGAGCAGCAGCAGCGGCGGGATGACGCCCATCACCAGGGTGATCTGCAGGAGGTGCGCCGTCAGCAGGTAGTGCGACGCCAGCGTCTGCAGCGGGGAGAGCCACGACGCCACGAGCAGCAGCACCGCCACTGGCGCCGCCGCGCGCCGCCAGGCTCCGCGCGGCTCCTGGCGCGCCGCCTGCATCGACAGCGCCGTGACGGTAACCGCGATCACCAGCCCGACCACGAGCACGGGATCGACGGGCACCGACCAGGGCGATGGCAGCACAACCGGAAAGGTAGCGCAGCCGTCCCCAGATAGCGAGAGGGCCGAGCGGTTCGCGCATGGACGGCCTGCGCGAGCCGGGGCGGAAGCGGTACAAAGACAGCGCCGCTATTCGCGCACGGCTCCGCCAGACAGCTGAGTTCGTGTCCAACGCATGAGCGATGCCAACCAACCCATACCAGTTTTCCCTCCGGACCAGCCGGGATCCCGGTGAGGTGCTCGACGATGTGGCAGCCCGTCCGCTGCCCGGCATCGCCGTGTCCGAACGCGGCGCCCACTACCTGGTGCTGCGTCCGCGACGTCGCTCGCGCTACGGCTCCGACATCGCGGTCGGCATCGCCATCGCCATCGCGCTCGCGGTGCTGATCGCCACGGCGGTGTCGCCGGTGTTCATCGTGATGCTTCCGCTCGCGGTGCTCCCGGGGATCCCGCTGCTGCTCGACCATCGCCGGCCCGATCTCGCGGTCAGCGCGGTGGTCGACGACGACGGCAGCACCCGCGTCACCGTGCATGGAGAGGCGTCCGAGGAGCTCGCCGCAGCAATCGATGCATTTCTCGGCGCGCTGCCGGAAGCACTGCCGGCACATGTCGAAGAACGCGCCATCGCCATCGCGTCGACCGGGTAGCGCCTAGCCGATCACCCGGATGACCGCGGTGACGACGCCTTCGATGGCGAGGTCACGGGCATAGATCGGCTCCAGGCTTGGGTTTTCCGGTTGCAGGCGGATCCTGTCGCTCTCCCGGAAGAAGCGCTTGACTGTCACCTCGGCCTCGCCCGTCGTCTCATTCTCGATGCGTGCCACCACGATGGTGCCGTCGGCCGGAGCGTCGTGACGCGGGCGCACCAGCACGATGTCGCCATCGTTGATCCCGGCGCCGATCATGCTGTCACCGTGCACGGTGAGCGCATACGCGTCGTCGCCACCGGCTATCTCGGGGCCGACGGTGATGTGGTCCTCGACGTTCTGCTCGGCGAGCAGCGGCGTGCCCGCGGCGACGCGTCCAACGAGCGGCAGACGCAGGACGTTCGACGCCACCGGCGCCTCCATCACCGCGTCGCCGACCACCTCGACGGTGCGCGACTTGGTGGGATCGCGGCGGATCAGGCCCTTGGTCTCGAGCGCGTTGAGGTGGTTCTGCACCGTCGACGATGAACTGAGTCCCACCGCGTGGCCGATCTCGCGGACAGTCGGTGGGTAGGAGTACTGGCGGGCATGGGTTCGAAGAAACTCGAGGATCTGGCGCTGGCGCCCCTCGACCGGCTCTGTCATGTCAACCTCCAAGCCATCTTTGGCGGCCGCAATGTACCACGGATCCGTCGATAGCGCAAACGGATGTTCCCATGGCCTCCGCTCTCGGCCGGGTGCCGGTTTCAACGGTCTGGTGGCGACTGCGTGAACGGGCCGTGCCGGAGTACGTCCTGGCGCCGCTCGGCGCCTACGATCGGGCCCAGCGACGGCCCCTCACGGAATGAAGAACATCACTGCCCAAGAACACACGACTGTCGACCAGGCCGGCCTCGAGCGCGAGGTCCCGTCCTTGGACTCACCGCACCCCGCCGCCGCGTCCCTGGCTGTTCACTGCGACGAACCGGGCTGTGAGGCGGAGCCCGTCGAGGCCTGCGAGTACGTGGACAGCCGCGGCAACGCGTGCCGCACCCATTGGTGCGCCACCCACGGTCCCGAGGTCGCCGGCCATCGTTACTGCCGCCGCCACGCCGGCACCATGGTCGCCCTCGGCAGCAAGGCGAACAACCCCCGCGCGCTGCCCGACGTCGGCCATCGCGGCGCCTCGCTGGTGCGCTGGGTGTACCGCGACCTCGACCCAGCGATGACCACCCTGCTCGACGCTGAGAGCCGGAGCAACGAGCACCTGCTCCGTGACACCGAGGTGGCCGTCGGTCGCGCCGAGGACGGCAGCCGGTGCTGGGAGATGAGCTGGAAGCTGGCCTCCCCGTCGGGCATCCGCCTGCGCATCACGCTGATGGTCGAGGAGCAGGACGACTCCGTGGTTCTCGTCCGCCTCGGCGACGAGGTTCTTGCCAGCGGCGTGCCACCGTGGATCGAGGCGCGCAGGCTCGGCAAGCAGGTCACCGAGGAGGAGGACCGCGAGCAGCGCCGCAGCTTCTACGCCTTCCTCGAGGAGTACCTCACCGAGGCGATCCGCCAGGCGTGAGGGTCGCGTCGCTGACGGCGTCGGCCAGCGCCGCCGTCGTGGTCCGTCGATCGCGTTCCAACCGCAGCACCGCGGCGTCGTGGCGGAACCAGGTGCGTTGCGCCTTCACGTACCGGCTGGTGCGACGGACCGCGGCGGTCTCCGCCTCATCGACGTTCAGGCGGCCCTCGAGCACCTCGACTGCCTCAGCGTAGCCGATGCCGGCGCGGCAGACAGCGTCGGCAGCGGTGCCACGGTCGAGCTCGGCGCGGACCTCGGCCAGGATCGCGCCCGCTCCGAACATTGCGTCCATCCGGGCGGCTAGCGCTTCGCCGTGCACGTCGCGGGCGGCGTCGAGCACCACCAGGTCGAGGCGCCGACCCTCCCCCCGCCCTCGCGCCGCCGCGAGCGACCCGTTGCCGGCCCGGAGCAGCTCAAGGGCGCGGATGACCCGCCGTGGGTTGGCGAGGTCGAGCGTCGCCGCACCGGCGGGGTCGCGCTCACGCATCTCGACGGCGAGCCGCTCCAGCCCGGCCGGCGTCGCGGCCACCCTGGTCAGCTCATCCCGCTGCTCCGCGGCCGGCGAACCGCCGCCGAAACGCCAGCCCTCGCGGAGCGCGCGGAGGTACTGCCCGGTGCCGCCGACCACGATCGCGGCGACACCGCGGGCGTCGAGGTCGTCGAGAACGGCCCGGGCACGCCGCAGCCAGTCGGCGACGGTGAATGCCTCTCCTGGCTCGCAGAGGTCGAGCAGGTGACAGGGGACGCCGCCCAGCTCGGCGTCGCTGGGTCGCGCGGTGCCGACGACGAGACGACGGACCACCTGGCGCGAGTCGGCGTTGAGGAGCTCGGCGCCGGTGCGGCGAGCGAGCTCGACGGCGAGCGCGGTCTTGCCGCTGGCGGTCGGGCCGCCGATTGCGACGGTGGATTGCGGCTGCTGTCCGCTCATCCCGGCGGGCGTCGGAAGATGCGTCGCAGCATGACGTCGTCGAAGACGGTCACTGTGGGGCGGCCGTGGGGGCAGGTCAGGCCGCCGCTGGTCTCGACGAGGCGATCGAGCAGCTGTTGCTGCTGATCGTGGGCGAGCTCATCCCCGAAGCGCACCGCCGCGTGGCAGGCGATGAGCGCGGCGGCGCGGTGGCGCTGCTCGGTGACCGGTCCACCGGCTCCGAGGGAGTCGAGCAGCTCGCCGAGCAGGCGGGACGGATCGGCGGCGGCAGCGCCCGCCGGCACCGAGGTGCAGCGCAGCGTGGTCGGGCCGAACGGCTCCACGGTGAAACCGCAGGACGCCACCAACGTCTCGTGCGCGACGAACAGCTCCATACGGCGAGCGTCGCACTCGACTAGCGCAGGAAGGAGCAAGAGCTGACCGATGGCAGATCCCGCCGACCACTCGGCGAGGAGCTTCGTGTAGATGACCTTCTCGTGGGCTGCATGCGGGTCGACCACCACCACGCCTGCCGGGGACGCGGCCAGCAGCCAGCGACCGCCCTGCTGGCCAAGTGCGTGCAGCGGGCGCAGCGCCTGCAGCGAGGTCCGCGACAGCTGCGTCGGTCGTCCGTCAAGCTCCATGGCCGGGGCAGCCGCAGCCGGCCCAACCGCAGCTGCAGCCGGCTCTGCGCCGGGGTCGGCCCATGCCGGCGAGGCTTCGCCGAGCGGCAGACCGGCGCCGTCCACGCCGACGACTGAGTACACCGACGCACCCCGCAGCGTGTGCCAGCACGCGCGCTGGACCGCCGCGAAGACGCGACGCTCGTCGCGGAAGCGCACCTCGCGTTTGGTTGGATGCACGTTGACGTCGACTTCGAGCGGGTCGAGCTCGACGCTGACCACACCGTAGGGGTACCGTCCCGCGGGCACCAGGCCGCGGTACGCCTCGGCGACGGCGGCCAGCAATGCGCGGTTGTGCACGCGCCGGCCGTTGACCACCAGCACGAGGCCGGTGCGCGCGCTGCGATGCCGGCGTGGTTCGCTGATCGCACCGCCCACGTTGATGTCGCCCTCGACCGCAACGGGCAGGAGGTCGCCGGCGTCCGCGCCGAAGACGGCGCGCAGCGCGTCGTCGAGGCCGCCACCCGTGGCGCGCAGGCGGGTGCGTCCGTCGACCACGCAGCTGATCCGCAGTTCGGGCCGAGCCACGACGAGGTCGCTGACCACCGCGATCGCGGCGGCGGTCTCGGCGCGCTCGCCACGCAGGAAGCGCAGCCGCGCGGGCGTGGCCGCGAAGAGGTCGCGGACCTCGACCGTTGTGCCCACCGGTCCACCGCAGCTCCCCTCCTCCACCGTCTCGCCATGGCGCACGCGCAGCCGCGTGCCCACCTGCGAGGTGGCGGTGCGTGATGACATGGTCATGTCGGAGACCGCAGCGATGCTCGCCAGCGCTTCGCCGCGGAAGCCGAGCGTCGTCACCGTCTCCAGGTCGGTGACGACGTGGATCTTCGACGTCGCATGGCGTGCCAACGCCAGCGGCAGCTCGTCGACGCCGATGCCGGTGCCGTCATCGACCACGGAGATGCGCACGGTGCCGGCGCCGTCGATGACCACGTCGATGCTGGTGGCGCCGGCGTCGACGGAGTTCTCGCACAGCTCCTTGACCACGGAAGCCGGTCGCTCCACCACCTCGCCCGCAGCGATGGCGTCGGCGACAGACTGCGCCAGCCGGCGGATGGGCGCGGTCGCCCCCGCCGTGCCCGCCCCGGTCACGGGGTGGCGCGCTCGCGCAGCTCAGCGAGCTTGTTGAGAGCTGCGATCGGGGTCAGCCCCTCGATGTCGAGCTGGGCCAGCTCTGCGACAACCGGGTGCTCCGGCGCGATGCCGAGGCTGAGCTGGGCGGGGACGTCGCCGCCGGAGCCGGCCACCGGCCGCTCACGCTCAAGCTCGGCGAGGAGCTGGCGGGCGCGCACCAGGACTCCCGCGGGAACGCCCGCCAGCCTGGCGACGTGGATCCCGTATGAACGATCGGCCCCGCCGGGGACGATGCGGTGCAGGAAGGTGATGGCATCGCCGTCCTCGGAGACGTCGACGCGCGCGTTGGTGACGCGGGGCAACCGCTCGGCAAGGACGGTGAGCTCGTGGAAGTGGGTGGCGAACAGCGTCCGGCAGTTGAGGGGCGGCGCGTCGTGGAGGTGCTCGACGACCGCCTGGGCAATCGACATCCCGTCGTACGTCGACGTGCCCCGGCCGATCTCGTCGAGGATCACCAGGCTGCGGCTGGTGGCCTGGCGCAGGATGGCGGCGGTCTCGGCCATCTCCACCATGAAGGTCGAGAGGCCGGCACTGAGGTCGTCTTGGGCGCCGATGCGGGTGAAGATGCGGTCACAGATGCCGATGCGCGCCCTCTCCGCAGGGACGAAGCTGCCCACCTGGGCAAGCAGCGCGAGCAGAGCCACCTGACGGAGGAACGTCGACTTGCCGGCCATGTTCGGCCCGGTGAGCACCACGATCCGTTCGGCGGCGTCCAGCCGGCAGTCGTTGGCGACGAAACGGCCAGGTCCGAGCGCGCGCTCGACGAGAGGATGACGCCCCGCGTCGATGTCGATCACCCCTGATGTGTCGACCAACGGGCGCACCCAGTTCTCCTCCACCGCTACGCACGCCAGCGAGCGGTGCACATCGAGGATCGCGACGGCGGCGGAGGCGTCGAGCAGAACGGCGGCGTGGTCGGCGACGCCGGCGGTCAGCGTCTGGAGCAGCTCCAGCTCCCGAGCCAGGGCACGCTCGCGCGCGCCGAGCACCACGGTCTCGCGCTCCTTGAGGGCTGTGGTGATGTAGCGCTCGGCACCGACCAGCGTCTGCTTGCGCACGTACTCGTCAGGCACCGCCCGCCGATGGGCGTTGGGGACCTCGATGTAGTAGCCGAAGACGCGGTTGTAGCCCACCTTCAGCGAGGGGATGCCGGTGCGCTGCCGTTCGCCGTCCTCGAGGCCGGCGATCCAGGTGCGCGCGCCGGCGCCGGCGCCGACGAGCTCGTCGAGCTGCGGGTCGGCTTCGGCGCGGATGCAACCCCCGTCGCGAGCGCTGCCCGGAGGGTCGTCGACCAGCAGCTCGCGCAAGCGCGCCGCCAGATCGTCTGGTGCGACGCAGCGCGCCGCCGCCGTGGTCAGCTCGCCCGCCTGAGCTCTCGAGAGGATGTCCTGGATGGCCGGCAGCGCGGCGCAGGCCTGGCGGACGGCCGCGAGGTCACGGGGACCGGCGCTGCCCTGCACGCAGCGTGCCACCAGCCGCTCGAGGTCGCGCACTGCAGCGAGCGCCTCACCGAGCGTGTCGCGCAGGCGCGGAGCAACGGCGAGCTCGGCGACGGCGTCGTGGCGGGCGAGGATCAGCAGCGGTTCGGTGAGCGGTTCGAGCAGCCTCGCCCGGAGCAGGCGCGCGCCCATCGGCGTGCGCGTGCGATCGAGGAGGGCAGCCAGGGAGACGCCACCGCCGAGGGCGGTCACCAGCTCGAGGTTGCGCCGCGTCTGCGCGTCGAGGCGCATGCCCGCGCTGTCATTGCGCCGACGCACGTGGACGAAGCCCGCGGTGAGCGTCAGCCGCGCGCGTTCGCAGTAGGCGAGGACCGCGCCAGCGGCACAGACGGCGCGGTCGACCTCCTGCAGGCCGAACGCGTCGAGGGTCTGCGTTGCGGTGACGGCAAGAATCCGCTCGCGGGCGCGCGAGCTGTCGAAGAACGCGGGCGGGAGGACCGTGCGGGGGATGGTCGGAAGCAGCGTTGGCGGGGCGGCGTCTGCGTCCTGTGCGATCAGGAGCTCGGCGACATCGAGGCGCTCGCATTCCTCGCGCAGCGGGACGGAGTCGAGGCCGCCCGCTACCTCGGTGAGAAGAAGCTCGCCGCTGGCGGGGTCGAATGCCGCGACGCCTGTCCGGCCGCCGCTGCAGTAGAGCGCAGCGCAGCGCGCCACACGGGTCTCATCGAGGTAGTCGGCTTCGCTGATGGTCCCTGGGCTCAGGACGCGGGTGACCGCCCGATCGACGAGCCGGCCGGGCACGACCTCACCGACTTGGTCCCAGAGCGCCACCCGCCGGCCCGCTTCGAGCAGGCGGCGGATGTACCCGGGCGCGGCATGGTGGGGCACGCCGCACATGGGAAGCCGGCCGGCGGCGCCAAAGCCGCGCCCGGTCAGCGCGACTCCGAGGATGGGGGCCGCCTCCTGCGCGTCGGCGCCGAACATCTCGTAGAAGTCCCCCAGCCGCGCCAGGACCAGCGCGTCGGGGTGCTGCGCTTTCACGGCGCGGTACTGCTGAAGGATGGGGGTGCTGCCCGCGTCGTCGAGGTCGATCACCAGGCCCGGGTCGGAGACCACGCCGCTCTCATGGGGCGCCCGCCCCTGCCCCCGCCGGGTCACGCCGCCGCGGTGACCGTGTCGATCTCGAGCTGCCAGTGCGTCGCCGCCACAACCCGCCCGTGGCGCAGCTCGCCCGCGTGCGCGCTCCCAGCGGGCAGCCACGCCACCTTGCCCTGGCGGGTACGCCCGTAGGGGCGGCCGTTGTCGGCGAGGCCCTCGACCAGCACCTCGACGTCGCGCCCCAGCAGGGTCTGGTTGCGCTCCCGGGCGATGCCGCGCTGGAGGTCGAGGAGGTGGTTGAGGCGGCGCTTCTTCTCCACGAGCGGGACGTCGTCCGGGCGTCGCGCCGCGGCGGTACCGGGGCGCACCGAGTAGGCCTGTATGTGGACGACGTCGTAGCGGATGTCGCGAAGAAGCTGGACAGTGCCCTCGAACTCTGCCTCGGTCTCGCCGCTGAAGCCGACGATGATGTCGGTGGTCAGGGCCAGGTCCGGGACGGTCGCGACCGCGGTGGCGATCTTCTCGCGATACTCCGCGACGCTGTACACGCGGCGCATCCGGTGGAGCAGCTCGTCGTCACCCGCCTGCACAGGAAGGTGGAGCTGCTCACACACCGAAGGGAGATCGCGCATCGCCTCGAACAGTTGGGGCACGGCGTTGCGCGGGTGCGAGGTAAGGAAACGAAGCCGGCGCAGGCCGGACACCTCGTCGACTGCGCCGAGCAGCTCAGGCAATCCCGCACCCGACTCCGGGTCCCGGTAGCTGTTGACGTTCTGGCCGAGTAGGGTGACCTCGCGCACGCCGCGATCGACAAGGCGTTGCACGTCCGAGACTATCTCCGCGGTGGCGCGGCTGCTCTCGCGGCCGCGCACGAAGGGCACGATGCAGTACGTGCACATCTCGTTGCAGCCGCCCATCACCGGCACGTAGGCGAGCAGGCGGTCTGACGCCGGCATGGCGACCGGGCCGTCGACGTCGCCCCCGTACAGCGACTGCAAACGCGCGAAGAATCCCTCCGGCTCGCGGACGTCGAACATGTAGTCGAGGTCGGCCATGCGTTGCAGCAGCGCCGATCCGTGCTCGACGGCCATGCACCCGGTGAGCGCAATCGCCCGGCCGGCGCGCTCGCGCTTCCAGGGGATCAGCTCCTTGAACTTGCCGTACACCTTCTGCTCGGCGTTGGAGCGCACCGCGCAGCTGATCAGCACGGCGATGTCGGCGTCCTCGAGCGGCACGTCAGGGATGAAGCCGATCTCCGCAAACGATTCGGCCAGCTGCTCGTGATCGGCGTCATTCATCTGGCAGCCGATGTGCCAGAGGTGCACCCGCGGCGGCCGCCCCAGACGGGGCACGATGGGCTCTCGGCGCGGAGCGGGTACCTCTCCCGCACCTCGCTGGGCAAGCGGGAGCGGGCGGAAGTGGGCAGCGGACTGGCTGAGAGTGGGGAGATACACGCTCCCCGAAGCCTAGCGATTGGGCGAGCACGCTGACGGCTCACCATCGCCATGGTCAGCTCAAGTCCGCTCCACAACGGTTCCAGAAGTTGCGCGCTCGCGGCTGAGCCCCGCTGACCCGGCTACGATGGCGACGCAGCTGATGGCCGTGATCGACGGCCACAAGCCCCATCCACCGGGCGGCCCCGATGGGATTCGCCACGGCCCAGCAGACAACCCGGCCGGCAAAGCCCAGCAGCAGAACGAGCGGCCCCAGTCGCTGCGGACGCCTCACGACGTCGCCCGGCGAGACCGAGCGCAGGCCCGTGCACGGGCCGCAGTGTACGGATGCGCACGGGTTCGGCTAACCGCCGGCGCCTCGGTGCGGCTCTAGCGAACCTCGACGAGCAACCGGATCCCGGTCCGCTCCTCGCCATCGATCGAGATGTCGATGAACGACGGGATGCAGACAAGGTCCAGCCCGCCGGCGGCCACGTAGCCACGCGAGATGGCGATCGCCTTGACGGCCTGGTTGATCGCACCCGCGCCGATGGCCTGCACCTCCACCCGGTGCTGGGTGCGGACCACGCCGGCGATGGCGCCGGCGACCGCGACCGGCTTGCTGGTTGCTGAGACCTTGAGGATTTCCACGGGGTTCGGTTCCCCCTGTGAGGACGCGTGCTTGGGCGGTTGCTGAGACGTGATCATGAGATTCTCGCGATTGTGAGCCGTCGACGCGAATCGCGGGGTTCCCCGTGATGCAATCGTTACTTCGCGGGACCCTCTTGCCTCGCCCTACTTCGCGTATTCGACGCTGCGGGTCTCGCGGAGGACCACCACCTTGACCCGGCCGCTGTAGCTCCCCTCGGCGTGCAGCCGCTTGGCGATCTGCCGGGCGAGGACCTGGGCGCGGTCGTCGCTCACCTCGTTGGGACGGACCATGACCCGGAGCTCCTTGCCCGCCTGGACGGCGAAGCTGTGCTCCACGCCCTCGAATTCGGAGGCGATGGCCTCGATGCGCTCGAGCCGCTTCACCGACAGGGCCAGCGCCTCGCGGCGGGCACCCCGGCGGGTGGCGGCGATGGCGTCGGCGGTCATGACCACGAAGGCGCCCACCGAGCGCGGCTCCTCATCGTAGTGGTGGGCGCGGACCGCCTGGACGACGTTGGCGGGCCGGCCGAGGCGGGCGAGGATCTCGCCGCCGATGATGGCGTGCGATCCCTCGACGCCCTGTTCGACGGCCTGGCCGATGTCATGGAAGAGGCCGATCTCCTTGGCCTCCTGCTCGTCGTAGCCGATCTCGGCCGCGATCATCCCGGCGATGGCGGCGGTGTCCTTGCTGTGGCTCAGCACGTTGTGGCCGTAGGAGTTGCGAAATCGCAGGGTCCCGAGCAGCTTGGCCAGCTCTGGGTGCACCGAGGGGATGCCTAGCTCCTGGCAGGCGGCCTCACCCTCCTCCTTGATCCGCTGGATGATCTCGCTGCGGCTCTTGCCGACCATCTCTTCGATGCGAGCGGGGTGGATGCGGCCGTCCGCGAAGAGGCGCTCGAGGGTGACGCGGGCGACCTCGCGGCGCACTGGGTCGAAGCCCGACAAGACGACAGCCTCGGGGGTCTCGTCGACGATGACGTCGACCCCGGTGGCCGCTTCGAGCGCGCGGATGTTGCGTCCCTCACGGCCGATGATCCGCCCCTTGAGGTCGTCGCTCGGCAGGTGCATGACCGTCACTGACGACTCGCCCGTCTGGTCGGAGGCGTGGCGCTGCATGGCCGCAATGAGGATCTCGCGGCTGCGCTCGCCCGCTTCCTCGCGGACGCGCTGGTCGGCGGCGCGGATTCGCTCGGCGACCTCGGCGTCAAGCTCGGACTCCACCCCGGCGAGCAGCTCGGCTCGTGCCTCCTGCTGGGAGAGGCCGGCCACCCGCTCGAGCTCGCGGCCGACGAGGCCGCGCTCGCTCTCCGTGGTCTGGCGCAGCTCTTCGAGCTCTTCCTCACGCCGGGTCAGCCGCTGCTCGCTCTGTTCGAGCTCGCGAACTCGGCGTTCCAGGCCCTCCTCGCGCTGGCCGGTGCGCTGCTCGAGGCGGGCGACCTCGGCGCGCCGCTCACGGATGTCCGCCTCGGCCTCGCCGCGGATCCGGAAAGCCTCCTCGCGGGCGCCGACGAGGATCTGCTGCGACTCCTGGTCGGCGGACTGCTGTCGTGTCCGCAGCTCGGTGTCGGCGACGCCGCGGCCCTGGCGTGCCTGCTCGGCCGAACGGCGCGCGTAGACCACAGCGGCGATGACGACGGCCACGGCGATGCCCAAGCCCACTGCAAGGGCGACGATCTCGGTTGTGATTGGGGTTTCCTCGGGGTCGCGATCCTGGGGTGCGGCGGCACCCGGCCTGGCGGCGCCTCATCGGCGACGTCGCCTCCCCGAGTCGGGTGCGGCTGCGTCGCCCGCGGCCAAGCGCGGCCGGGCGTCGAGACGTGGTCGCATTGTAGTCGTGGGAGTGGTGTGACGAAAGGTTCGCCGCGGCTCGATTACCCTAGGCTCGAGTGACTTCCGAGACCTCCCTGCCCGTTCCTCCACGTCCCAGCAGCGAACTCGAGTCTCTCGAGATCCCGATCGCCCCACCCGACGAGCGGGCCGAGGCCGCCGCCCTCGAGCGCGACCTCGTCGAGAGCGAGCCCTCGGCGATCGGGGCTCTCCTCGTGGGGACCACCCTGCTCCGCATCGGGACCTCGGGCGCGGGCGTGGCCGTCGGCTTCGACCTTGTCGACATGTTCGGCGGGCGCCCCAGCGGCTTGGTGATCGGGTTCATCGGCGCCAGCCAGGCCGTGCCCGAGATGGTCTTCGCTCCCATCCTTGCGCGCCTCGCCGATCGCCTGGGACGCAGGCTATTCCTGATCGGCGGCCCCATCTTCAGCGTGATCGGGGCGGTCATGCTCAGCCTCGCCAACCAACCCGAGCTGATCGTGTTCGCGCGGCTGGTCGAAGGCCTGGGCGCCGCCTGCTTCATCCCCACCGCACTCGGCACCATCGCCGCGGCAACGACGCACAGCCGGAGGCGCCGAGCCAACGCCAGCGGCGCCTTCGAGGCGGCCAACCTCGCCGGGTATGCCGGAGGCTTCGTGGTCGGACCGTTCGCCTATCACTGGCTGCATCACGGCGCATTCCTGGTGCTCGCCGGTCTCTACCTGGTGGCGGCCGTCATCTGTGCCGCGCTGGTCCCGTACGTGCCACCACTCCCGGTGAGCCCCATCCGCCGCGTGTTCGGCGCCGTCTTCGGCCCCGGTCCGCTGCGCAGCTTCCTGCCCGCGTGGATGGCGTGCTTCGCGCTGCTCGGCGCTTACGCAGCCCACCTCCCGGCGTTACTGCGCCGCGTTCCGGTGGTCGGCCAGACGCTCGTGCATCACTTCGACGAACGGCTGGTGTCGGTGATGCTGGTCAGCTGGATCGCGCTGCTGCTCCTCGGCATCGCGCTGTGGACGCCGCGCATCCCCAAGGTCGGCGCCGTGCGGATCATGCGCCTGGCCACCCCGGGCGCCTGGTTGATCGCCGGAGCGCTGCTGTCCATGAATCACACCGCGATCGCCTGGACCCCGATCTTCGTGCCTCTGCTGGCTCTGGGGGTGCTGATCCTCGCGGGCTTCGGTCCGGCCGCGGTCACCTACCTCGCGGAATGCTCGGAGACCTTTGTGGCCGACCGCGCGGCCCTGATGGCCTTCTACACCGTCGCGCTCGCCGGCGGCGGGGCGCTGGGGTCGATCGTCGGTGGGTTCGCGGTCAGGGCCGGGTACCTCGACGGGCTGATCCTGTTCGGGTTCGCGCTATCGGTGTTCGCGTACTTCGCGCTCACCCCGGTGGTTCGCTACGAGCGCGCGCTGCAGCGAGCTGTGCGAGCGTCCGACATCGCCGGCATGCCCTGAGGCACGCGCTTCAGGCCAAGCCCTGTGGGAGCGTTGGGGTCAGGGGTGGAACCGAGCCGGTGCGCTGCGCATCGCCGGGAAGTGGGTGGTAGTCCGCGTCGTCGAGGTTGTTGGTCGAGGCACGGCCCACCATCGCGGCGATGAGCGAGCCGACGGCGACGATGATCAGGTTGACGGCGATCGCGGCGAAGCCGATGTAAATCTTGCCGCCGAACCCGAAGTCGTGCAGGCTGGTGGCGAACTTCTCCTGGAAGAGAGCGTACGTCCCCAGCGCCATGCCCCCGGCCCAGCCGACCACCATCGCCCCGAGGTGCAACCGCTTGACGTACAGCGCCACCACCAGCGCGGGCAGCGCGTTGATCATCCAGACGCCGCCCGCGGTCTGGTAGTTGATGATGTCGGTGGTCGGCAGCGCCAGCACGAACGCCAGGGCGCCGACCTTGACCAGCAGCGACACAACCTTGCTGACGGTCGCCTCCTCTTTGCGGCTCATCGCCGGATGAACATACTCGCGCCAGATGTTGCGGCTGAAGAGGTTGGCGGCGGCGATGGACATCACCGCCGCGGGGACGAGCGCGCCCACGGCGATGGCTGCGAAAGCGACCCCGGTGAACCAGCTGGGGAACATGTTCTGGAAGAGGTCGGCGATGGCGCTGTTGTTGCCGAACTCCTTGCTGGGCTTGATCCCGGCGGCGATCGCCATGAAGCCGAACAGCCCGATCAGACCGAGCAGGAACGAGTACGCCGGCAGAAAGGAGGCGTTGCGCTTAATGACGCGCTGACCGCTGGCGCTGAAGACGCCGGTCAACGAGTGCGGGTAGAGGAAGAGTGCCAGCGCCGATCCCAGCGCGATGCTGCTGTAGGCGTTGAACAGCGAGGGCTGGAGGACATCGGACTTGGCCTTCGCTTTCGGCGCCGCCGCCGCCACCTGCTCGACCTTGTGGAACACGTTGCCGAACCCGCCGAGCTTGTAGGGGATGTAGATGATCGCCACGATCACCACGAGCCAGATGAGCCCATCCTTGACCACGGCGATCAGCGCGGGCGCGCGCAGACCGCTGACGTACGTGAACAGGGCGAGCACCCCGAAGGCCACGATCAGCGCCACCTCGGGGCTGATGCCGATGTTGGCGAGCACCAGCTTGATCCCGAAGATCTGCAGGGCGATGTACGGCATGGTGGCGACCAGGCCGGTCAATGCGATGAGTAGCGCGAAGAATCGGCTGTTGAAGCGGTCCTTCACGTAGTCCGAGCCGGTGACGTAGCCCTTGTTGCGTGACACCTGCCACAGTCGGGGCATGGTGAGGAAGACGAGCGGATAGATGAGGATCGTGTAGGGCAGCGCGAACAGCCCGTACGCTCCCACCGCGAACACGACCCCGGGCACGGCGACGAATGTGTACGCCGTGTAGAGGTCGCCACCGAGCAGGAACCAGGTGACGATGGTTCCGAAGCTCCGTCCCGCCAGCCCCCACTCCTCGATGTGGTTGAGGTCGGCGCGGCGCCAGCGCGAGGCTCCGAAGCCGATCACCGTCACCAGCACGCCGATGGCGATGACGATGATCAGCTCGTCCCAGTGGGTCACGACCCGTCACCTCTGCGGTTGAGGGCGTAGACGACCCCGGTGATCCCAACTCCGAGGATCACCCAGAGGAACTGGTACCAGATGAAGAACGGGATGCCCGCGAAGCGCGGATCAGCGTGCGCGTAGAGGGTGGGAAACAGCAGGGCGACGAACGGGACGAGGAGGAGGATGCGCGCCCAGCTTCCGCGCCGATTGGTCTGCGGCGACCGCGCCATGCACGGCACCGTCGCTCACCTGCACCGCCGCTGTCAAGGGTTGGCTGCGGTCACCATGCGTACGCCTGCGGTGCCGGTCCCACCGCCGGGAAGATGGCGTCGAGCCGCTCGAGCACCGTGTCCTCGAGCGTCACCTCCAGCGCGCCGAGGTTGCTGTCGAGCTGCTCGAGCGTGCGCGGACCGATGATCGGCGCGGTCACCCCGGGTTGGCGGAGCAGCCAGGCCAGGCCGACGTCGGCGGGATGGCTGCCGATCTCATCGCACAGTGCCTCGTAGCGCTCGATCTGCTCGCGGTGCTCGGCGACGAGGCGCTGGGTCTGCTCGGACGCGGAGCGGCCCTCCCTGTGCTTGCGGAGGATGCCGCCGAGGACGCCGCGCATGAGCGGGCTCCACGGGATCACGCCCAGCCCGTACTCGCGCGCCGCGGGCAGCACCTCCATCTCGATGCGCCGCTCCATGAGGTTGTACAGCGACTGCTCGCTCACCAGCCCCTGGAAGTGGCGCGCGCGCGCCGTCTCCTGCGCCTGGGCGATGTTCCAGCCCGCGAAGTTCGATGAGCCGACGTAGAGGACCTTGCCCTGGCGGACCAGCGTCTCCATCGCCTGCCAGATCTCGTCCCACGGGGTCTCCAGGTCGATGTGATGCATCTGGTAGAGGTCGAGGTGGTCGGTCTGCAGCCGTCGCAGCGAGCCCTCGCAGGAGCTGATGATGTTGCGTGCCGAGAGGAAGGTGTCGTTGGGCCAGTCGCTCATCGACCCGTAGAGCTTGGTGGCGATGACCACCTTCTCGCGACGTCCGCCACCCTGCGCGAACCAGCGTCCCACGATCTGCTCGGTCCACCCCTCCCCCTTCCTCCACCCGTACACGTTGGCGGTGTCGAAAAAGTTGACGCCCTGCTCGAGGGCGCGGTCCATGATGCGGTGCGAATCTGCTTCGGTCGCCTGCGGGCCGAAGTTCATGGTGCCGAGGCAGAGACGGCTGACAGAGAGGCCGGAGCGGCCCAGGTGCGTGTAGTCCATGCAGCTCAGTCTGGATGGTTGGTCGGGTTCCTCGTATCCAGCTGACGCAGCACCCAATGCACGGTCTCGACGTCGAACCCGCGGCTGCGCAGCTGACCGAACACGCGACGGCGCCGCACCTGGGCCAGCTGGCCATTGGTGACGCGTCCCCACAGCCGGCTCCCCAGGGCCAGGGCCGCAGCTCGCTCCGCGTCCGGGTCGACAACCGCCAGCGTCGCCGCCACGGCGTTGTCGTCAATGCCGCGCGCACGCAGTTGCGCCGCCACCCTGATGTGGCCATGGCCGCTCCGCTGGCTGCGCGCGGCGAGGGAAGTCGCCAGGGCGACGTCATCCACATAGCCGTACCGGACCATCGCTGCGGTCGCGGTGGTGGCGGCCTCCTCGCTGAAGCCGCGCCGGCACAGGCGCCGCTGCAGCGCTCCCGCAGATTGCGCGGCGCCACGGAGGATGCGCAGCGCCACCTCCTCGGCGGCCGCCACCGAGTCGGGATCCTCGGGCGGCGCCGGCCGGTCACGTTCGCCGGCGACGCCCGGATCGCTCACCGACTCAGCCCACAGTCACCGGCGGAGCCGCCCCGTTCGTGTCGGCCTCGATGACCGGCGGGACCTCGGGCAAGGACTGCACCTTCACCTTGCCGGCGATCTCCTCGAGAAGGTCGACGTTCTGACGGAGGAAGTCGCGTACGTTCTCGCGGCCCTGGCCGAGGCGCATGTCGCCGTACGAGAACCAGGCGCCGCTCTTGTCGATAACCTTGGTCTCGATGGCGATGTCGAGCACGCTGCCAGCGTAGGAGATACCTTCGTTGTACATGATGTCGAACTCAGCCACCCGGAACGGCGCGGCCACCTTGTTCTTGACGACCTTGACCTTGACCCGGTTGCCGACCACGTCGAGCCCCTGCTTGATCGAGTCGATCTTGCGGATGTCCAGGCGCACCGACGCGTAGAACTTCAGAGCCCGCCCACCGGTGGTGGTCTCGGGGTTGCCGAACATGACGCCGATCTTCTCGCGCAGCTGGTTGATGAAGATGACACAGGTGTTCGAGCGTGAGATGGCAGCGGTGAGCTTGCGCATCGCCTGGGACATCAGCCTGGCCTGGAGGCCGACATGGCTGTCGCCCATCTCACCGTCGATCTCCGCCTTGGGGACGAGAGCGGCCACCGAGTCGATGACCACGACGTCGACTGCGCCGCTGCGCACCAGCACCTCGACGATCTCTAGCGCCTGCTCGCCGGTGTCCGGCTGGGAGATGAGTAGCTCGTCGGTCTTCACCCCGATGCGGGCTGCGTATTGCGGGTCGAGCGCATGCTCGGCGTCGATGAACGCGGCCACACCGCCCAGCTTCTGCGCCTCGGCGATGATGTGCAGGGTGAGCGTGGTCTTCCCGGAGGACTCTGGTCCATAGATCTCGAGGACCCGGCCGCGCGGCACCCCGCCCACGCCGAGGGCGATGTCGAGGGTGAGCGCCCCCGTCGGGATCGCCTCCACGCGCTGGGTGCGCGCCTCACCGAGGCGCATGATCGCTCCCTTTCCATGGGAACGCTCGATCTGTCCGAGCGCTGTGCTGAGTGCCCGATCCCGCTCTGTGGTCACCGCCTCACTCCCGCTGACTGCGGCTGTGCGCCGCCCGTTGACCTCGACAATGGGCTCGATATTACGACTTTCTGGTGTTGTTGTCAAAGCAGAAACTCCATGATCTGTGGAATGGCTGGCGTCGGTGCTGGGTCGCGTGAACGAGGGTGCGAGAGTTGGCATCGAACAGATGTACGCCCCACTGTAGCGGCTGGCGGGAAGGATGACAACGGCATCGTGCGCGGCTCAGACGACAGCTGCCTGTCGCTGCTTCGCGACGGGCTCACGGGGCCTCGACCACCAGGCGCAGCGCCGCCACCACTGCGTTGGCTCGGTTTCTGTCCCGGCCGCGATCGCCTTCCAGCCGCACCACCCGCCCGCCTCCGGGTGAGGTGATCGCCACGAAGACCAGCCCCGCCGGCTTCCCTCCCTCCGCGCCCGGCCCGGCGACACCGGTGATGCCGAGGCCGACGTCGGCTCCGAGGCGCTCCTGGGCACCTCGTGCCATCGCGGCAGCCACGTCCTCGCTGACCGCACCCTGCTGCTCGAGGAGTCGAGCGTCGACCCCGAGCAGGTGCTCCTTCACAGCGTTGTCGTAGGCGATCACGCCGCCGAGTACGTAGACAGACGACCCGGGGACGGCGGTGAGCGCCGCTCCGAGCAACCCGCCAGTGCAGGATTCCGCCACAGCCACCGTCCATCCCCGCGAGCGCAACAGCTCGCCGGCGACCACGCTGTCGGGGAAGAGCTCGGCCAGCCGCGGTGCCGACTCCTCCCCCGCCATCAGATCAAGAAACGCCGGTAGCGCCACATGTAGTCGAGGCCGCTGAGCACGGTGGCGGTCACCGCCAGCCCAACCATGACCAGGGCGGCGATGTGCAGGGCGGGGAAGGGCTGCTCGAGGATGAGCAGCCCGATCATCATGTTCTGCGTCAGCGTCTTCGACTTCCCCCACGGTGTCGACGCCACCACCACGCCCTGGTTGGCGGCGACGAACCGCAAGCCGGTGATGAGGAATTCGCGAGCGAACACCACCACCACCACCCACGCCGGGATGATGTTCTGGCCGACCAGGATGACCAGCACCGTGATCACCAGGATCTTGTCGGCGAGCGGATCCAGGAACTTGCCCAGCTCGGTGACCGAGTTGCGGCGGCGGGCGATCTGCCCGTCCAGCGAATCCGTGGCTGCGGCCGTGGCGTAGACCGCCGCGCTCACCTGGGCGTGATAGGCGAAATCCGCGCTCAGCGAGTACCCGATCACCGGGACCAGCAACAGCCGGAAGATGGTGAGCTGGTTGGGCAGGGTGAGATGACGCGTCACCGGTAGTTGGTGAACTGCAGCGGCACGTCGAGGTCGGCCTCGCGCAGCTTGGCGATCACGCCCTGGAGCGCGTCCTTGTCCTTGCCGGTGACGCGCAGCTGGTCACCCTGGATCCGGACCTGCACCTTGGGATGGTCGCCGCGGATCTGCTTCTGCAGCTTCTTGGCCAGCTCGTCGTTGATGCCGCGGCGTAGCTTGATGACCTGGCGGATGTTCCCCCTGGCCGCATCCTCGGGCTTCTGCAGGTCGAGGATCTTGAGGTCGAGGTTGCGCTTGTGGAACTTGCTCCTGAGCACGTCGACCATGGCGCGCAGCTGCATGTCGCCCTCGGTGGTGAGAGTGATCTGCTCCTTCTCGAGCTCGATCTCGGCGGTCAGGTTCTTGAAGTCGTAGCGGGTGCCGATCTCGCGCCGGGCCTGGTCGAGGGCGTTGACCAACTCCTGGTGGTCGAAGTCACTGACGACGTCGAACGAGAACTCCTGGGGCATGTGTGCCCGCAGGATACCGGGCGCGGCGGCACGGCTTCAGCGCTTCGAGGTCGCGCGACGGTGGGCCGCGGGCGGGAAGCCCTCAGCCATCGGGGGCGACGGTCTCCGGGACGCCGGCGATCAGCGCCGCCTCCTCAGCGGGCGCGGGACGCACCGGCCGGCGGGCCGCAGAGAGGAACTCGAGCAGCGGGCCGACCAGGTCGGGACGGATCTGTGAGAGCGCCTCGTCTCCCTCCGCCCGCACGATGAGGACGCCCGCATTGAGGAGCCGGTCGAGCTGGTGACGAACCTCGAAGCTCTCAGTCCCAGTGAGCGCGGCCAGCTCGTCGACGGTGCGCGGCTTGTCGAGAAGGTGGCGCACCAGTCGTAGTCGATCGGGGTCGGCGAGCGCCCGGAGCAGGTCGGCGGTGGGGCGAAGCTCGTCGGACGAGCCGGACAGCAGCGCCCGGGCAGCCTGCCACGCCTCCTGAGGGCGACGCGGCAGCTGGCGTCCGCTGATATAGCTGGTCTGCAGCAGCGCCTCGCCGACCGTCGCGCCCGCACTGCGACGCGCGGTCACGACATAGATGATGCTCACCACCACCAGCGGGACGGCGACGTCGAGCCAGCCGGCACCGATGCCCACGCCGAAGAGCCGGCGCCCCAGCGCCAGCAAACCGGTCACGATGCTGGCGATCACGCCGATGTCGAGGGCTGCGGCGATCAGAGCGCGGACGACGCGCGGCACCCGCACCAGGCCGGCTCCCGTCGACGGTGGCGTGCGCCGGATCGCGAAGAAGATGCCGAGCCCCATGACGAGCAGGATCACGCCCTGCACGGCGAGCTGCTCGATCCGGTTGAAGAAGTGCTCGACCGGGATACCGACGACGGTTCCCAGGGCGGTGAACGCTCCCACCCACACGATGGTCGAGGGGATCATGGCCACGATGAACGTGCGCCTCGGCACCTGCACCGCGCCGGCGACGAGCGTGGTGTAGATGCGCAGCCCGGGGATCAGCCGGCTCAGCCCGACGCCGAGCCACCCCGCCGATCGCACCCGTTTGGACACGCGCTCGAGATTGCGCTGCTGGTGGAGCCGTTGCGCAAGGGAGATGAGCCCGCGCTCTCCCACCAGCCGCGCCCAGCTGTATCCCACGACGGAACCCGCGAAGCACGCCACCATCGCCAGCGGCACGAAGACGTACGGATCCAGTCCGCCAGCCGCGATCAGCAGCCCGGCGGCGAGCAGCACGATCTCGCCGGGGGCGAACGGCAGAGGCACGCCGGCCTCCTCGGCGAAGAGGAGACCGCAGAGCAGGACCACGGCGACCACGCCGTGCAGACCCTGGAGGAAGTTCATTCAGGCCCGCCCGCGCCCGAGGTCGACGATCTCCGCGTGCGCGCGTCCGGCGGTACGAATCATCACCGCCATGGTGAACGTCGGCATGCTGCGCCGGGGAAGGTGGGTGTCGCCAAGCACAGCGACGCGGGTCACTCCTCGCCGAGCTCGGCGAGGTACTCGTCGACCTGGATGACATCCATGAGCACCTCGCGCGACTTGCTGCCCTCGTATGGCCCCACGATGCGGTGCTCGGCGAGCTGATCCACCAGCCGCGCCGCCCGCGTGTAGCCGACGTTCATCTTTCGTTGCAGCAGCGAGGCGGCCGCCCGTCCCTCGGCGGCAACGATGTGCGCTGCCTTGGCGAACAGCACGTCGCGCTTGCCGGCGTCCCGGGCCCACGCCACGTTGGCCTCTACCTGGAAGATCTCCTCCTGGTAGTCCGGCTTGCCCTGCGCCTTCCAGTGCGCGATCAGGGCGTCCAGCTCGCGATCGCTGACGAATGCGCCTTGCAGCCGCTGCGCCTTGCCCTGGTCGATGGGCAGGTACAGCATGTCGCCGCGACCGAGCAGCTTCTCGGCACCCATCTCGTCGAGGATAACACGCGAGTCCGTGCCGCTCGACACGGCGAAGGCGACGCGCGACGGAATGTTGGCCTTGATCAGGCCCGTGATGATGTCGGCGGACGGTCGCTGCGTCGCCACCACCAGGTGCAGCCCCACGGCGCGGGCCAACTGCGCGATGCGGCAGATGAGGTCCTCGATCTCGCCGGCCGCCACCATCATGAGGTCGGCCAGCTCGTCGATTACGATCACCGTGTACGGCAACGGCGACAGGCCCAGGCTCGGCGCCCGCTCGTTGAACGCGGCGATGTTGCGCGCGCCGTGCGAGGCGAACAGCTTGTAGCGCTCCTCCATCTCCTTGACCGCCCAACGCAGCGACGCAACCGCGGCCTCGGGCTCGACAACCACCGGCACGAGCAGGTGGGGCAGGTCGGCGAAGTTGCTCAGCTCCACACGCTTGGGGTCGATGAGGATCAGCTTCAGCTCGGCGGGCGTTGCCTGGAGCAGAAAACCGCCCAGGACGGCGTTGATGCACACCGACTTGCCGCTGCCGGTGGCGCCGGCGATGAGCAGGTGGGGCATGCGCGTCAGGTCGCCGGCGACCGGGCGCCCGCTCACGTCGGCTCCGAGCGCCACCGCGAGGTGCGAGCGACCGTCGGTGAAGCTCGACGACTGCACGATCTCCTTGAGGGCGACCAGTTGGGCGGCCTTGTTGGGCACCTCGATGCCGATCGCCGACTTGCCCGGGATGAACGGCTGGATGCGGATCGGTGCCGCCAGCGCGAGCGACAGGTCGGTCTGATACCCGACGATCTTGCGCACCGGCACGCCGGCCGCCGGTTGCAGCTCGTACTGCGTGACGGTGGGACCGACGGACTCGCCGATGATCCTGGTCTCGATGCCGAAGCTGCGCAGCGTCGAGACGATGGTCTGCTTGTTGCGCTCCACCTCGGCGTTGAGGCGCTCGCGCTTGCCGGCCACGGTGTCGAGGATGTCGGGCGTCGGCAGTACCCAGACCTTCTCGCCCTCCTCCTCCACCATCGCCTCGCCGTGGCCGAGCGCCACCTTGGGGATCGGGCCAAGTACGGGCTCGGCGGTGCCCTCGAACTCACGCACGAAGCCCTCGTCGCTGAGCGGCTCGACATTGTCGAGGTCGGGGTCGGCGATGGCGGCGAACGCCTGCGGCAGTTCCACGCGAGCGGCGACCGGCGCGGGCACGAAGACGGGCGGCGCGGCGGTGCCGGTCAGGTTGACGTCGGTGCCAGGTTCGGATCGCTGGCGCGGCTCCTTCCTGAGCGGCGGGTGCGGATCGTCGCTGGCGAGGTGGGCGCGCAGCCAGGCGACGAGCGGGGCAACACGCAGGTCGACGGCGAGCACCAACCCCAGCGAGGCGGCGACCAGCATGAGCACGGCGGAGGCGGGGCCGCCCAGCCGATCCGCGATCCCGGGGCCGACCCGGTTGCCGATCCAACCGGCGCTGCCGGCGGCGGCCAGGCCGAGGAATCCCAGCACGGCGAGCACCGCCACCAGTGAGCCGAATCCAGCCATGAGACCGCCGCGCCATTCGTGACCCTGGAGCAAGCGCGCGCCGGTGACCCCGAAGCCCGCCGCGAGCAACCAGGCCCCGACGCCGAGCACGGTGAACAGGCCGTCATGAACCGGGCCGGCGACCGAGCCACCGCCGGGAATGAGCAGGACCACCGCGAGCACGGCGCCGAGACCGAGGAGCGCGACCCCGCTCAGCTCACGGCGCTGATCGGGGGTGAGCATCGGCTGGCGACGGGCGGGGGCACGGCGGGGAGCCCGGCTGGTGCGCGCGGGTGCGCGGCGGCGTGTTGCCGGGCGGGATCTTGTGGGGGCGCGTGGTGCCATCTCTTGGTGGTCCAGCCTGGGTCGTGACGTGGTAAGAATCGCGGCTGCTCTCCGGGTTCCCCGGAGGCGCGTCGATCGTATCAGCAGGTCCTCGGCCGTGCCGAACCTGCGTTCGCCCCGCTCAGACCTCGGTGACCACGGGCAGGATCATGGGACGGCGGCGGGTCCGCGAGTACAGGAACCGCGAGAGCCCCTCGTGGATCGCCGCCTGCCAGACGCTCCATTCGGCGTCGGGATTCAGCTTGTCGACCAGGGACAGGGTGTGGGCGCGCGCCTCGTCGAAGAGGTTGTCCGTGGCGCTGTCCTCGATGAATCCGCGGGAGATGAGGTCAGGTCCCGCGATGACCACGCCGGTGCTGCGCTCGACCGTCAGGGCCACGATGACCACGCCGTCCTGGGCGAGCAACCGCCGGTCGCGGAGAACGACGTCGCCGGCCTCGTCGATGCTGAGCCCGTCAACGTAGACGTACCCGGCGGGGACACGCTGCCCCCGGCGATGGATGCCGTCGGCGTCGATGTCGATCACCGTCCCGTTGTCGACCGGCAGGATGTGGTCGCGCGCGATGCCGACCGAGGCGGCGATGTCGGCGTGGATCGCCAGGTGGCGGTACTCGCCGTGGACCGGTACGAAGTACTTCGGCCGGGTCAGCGTCAGCATCAGCTTGAGCTCCTCGCGGCTGGCGTGTCCCGACGCATGCACGTGGTGTTTCGACGAGTTGAACACCCGCGCCCCGCGGCGGTACAGGTTGTTGATGGTGCGGTGCACCGCCTCCTCGTTGCCGGGGATGGGGTTCGCGCTGATGATCACCGTGTCGCCCTCATGGAGCTGCACCATCGGGTGCTCACCCGCGGCGATGCGCGACAGCGCCGACATCGGCTCGCCCTGCGCGCCGGTGCATAGCACGGCGAGCTCGTCGTCGGGAACGGAAGCGTGCTGTTTGGGGGACACGAAGATGTCGGGCGTGCGCAGGAAGCCGAGCTCCTGGCCGACGCGCACGTTGTTGAGCATGGAGCGGCCCACGATGAAGCACTTGCGCCCGCAGTCGACCGCGGCGTCGATCGCCTGCTGCAGACGCGAGATGTTGGAGGCAAACGTGGCCATGAGGATGCGACCCGGCGCGGCCGCGAAGAGCGGGGCCAGGCCCTCGCCGACGCGCCGCTCGCTCGGCGTCGTCCCGTCGTGCTCGGCGTTTGTCGAGTCGCTGAGCAGGAGCAGCACGCCGTCGTCGCCAAGCCGGGCCAGCCGCGCCAAATCGGGGGGCGCGCCCTGCACGGGCGTCTGGTCGATCTTGAAGTCGCCTGTGTGAATGATCACGCCCTCGGGGGTGTGGAGCGCCAGCGAGCAGGCGTCGGGGACCGAGTGGGTGATGTGGATCCACTCGACGGCGATGGCGCCGAGCTGCACGGTGTCACCGGCACGCACCGTATGCAGGTCGGTGGAGTCGAGCAGCTTGTGCTCCTTGAGCTTGTTGCGCAGGAAGCCCAGCGTCAGCGAGGTGCCGTACACCGGCACCGGCAGGCGCGGCAGTACGTACGGGAGGGCGCCGATGTGGTCCTCGTGGGCGTGAGTGAGCACGATGCCGCGCACCCGTTGCACCCGCTCCATCAGCCAGGTGACGTCGGGGATGACCAGGTCGATGCCCAGCATCTCCTGCTCGGGGAACATTAGCCCGCAATCGACGACCACGATGTCCTCGCCGCACTCGATCGCCATCAGGTTGCGGCCGATCTCTCCGAGACCGCCGAGGGGAACCAGGGAGATCACAGGGCGAAGAGGCTCAATTGGTCGTGCTCGCGCTGGCTGACCGCGTGCTCGGGCCGCACGCGCGGCCCTCGCACGGCCTCCGCCTCGTCGAGATAGCCGCGCACCCGTTGCATGTCGGCGAAGAGCGTCTCACGAAGCGAGCCGTTGTAGAGGGCGGCGGCGGGGTGATACAGCGGCACGTAGACGCGGTCGTCACGCACCACCCGCTGACCGTGGAACCGGGTGATCCCCGCCGATTCGGGGAGCAATCGCTGCAGGGCGTGGCGGCCGAGGATGAGGATGACGTCGGGGCGCAGCAGCGCGATGGTCTCGTCAAGGAAATGGCTGCACGCCTCCACCTCGTCGGGCTGCGGGTCGCGATTGCCCGGAGGCCGGCAGCGCACCGTGTTGGTGATGTAGATGTCGCGACGGGTGAGGCCGATCGACTCAACGAGCTCGGTGAGCAGCGTCCCGGCTGCTCCGACGAACGGACGGCCCTGCCGGTCCTCCTTCTCTCCGGGAGCCTCCCCCACCGCCATGATCCGCGCCTCGACCGGGCCGTAGCCGGGGACTGCCTGGGTGCGCGTGACATGGAGGCGGCAGGCGACGCACGCCCGGATCCGGCCGTGGATCTCGAGCAGCTCCTCAGTGGTCGGCGCCACCTGCATTGGCGTCCGATTGTAGGGAGTGCCTGGTGACTCGCCTCTGTGAGCAGGCAAGGTCCGCAGGACGGGGGGCAAGCAGCCGCCGATGGCTCCCGGAGACGCCTGGCGCCTCTGCAAGAGCAGGGTCGCGCAAGGCCCCTAGCGCGGCGGCCAACGACCGCATGGCCGAACGGGTTCGTCCCTTTACCGTTCCCAGCGGTACCCCCGTCAGGACCGCGATCTCGCTCTGCGTCTTTCCCCCGTAGTAGGCGAGATCGATGACCTCACGCTGCATCGGGGGCAGAGATGCCATGGCCGACTTCACGGCGCGGGTCTCCTCCAACCGCAGCACATCCGACACGACGTCGTGGGCGCTCACCAGGGACATGTATGCGTCGAGCGACCGGTCGTGGCGCTGCCGCCCGGAAACGTCCCTGAGCCGATCGATCGCGCGGTTGCGCACGACCCGGCACAGCCACGCCTGCATCGACCCCCGGCCAGCGTCATAGCGCCCCGCGTTCCGCCATATGGCGAGAAATGACTCCTGGACCACGTCCTCGGCAATCCCCGGGTCACGCACGATGCGATGCGCCAGCGTGAACGCGAGTGCGCCGAAGCTGTCGTACATGGCGGCGAAGCTCTGGGTCTCGCGGTCGACGCCGCCCTCCGCAGCGGTTGATGCCATCGGGGTCGATCGCAGCGCTTGACTGTTGAGCATGCCGGCAGTGTTATCGGCACTGGGCCGGCACGGCTAGGTGCGACGCGAGCAGGCTTAGACAGAATCCTGGACAGGGAGCTCCGTCGACTGAGGCCACAGTTCCAGGCCCGACGACGAAAGGTCCGTGCCGATGAGAACGATGAATGCGCTGGCCATCGTCGGCACGACGTACGAGTCGAACGCGAACAGCCCTGATACGGTGCGCGTCCGCAGGTTCAGCTCCCATCCACGCCGTCGTTGGGGCTCGGGCTTGTAGAGGCGGACCGCCTTGGCGCGGTTCGCGGGCTCGATGAGATCAAGAAAACGCTTCCCGCGTAGCTCGAGCCGCAGCACCCCCGTCATGTGCGCAAAGGCCATGTTGGTGTCGATGATCTCGCCGGTCGGGTTCACGATGCAGACCACGTTGGGAAGGAGGTCGGCGACGGCGCGCCAGGGCGCTTCGCTCCTCCCACCTGCCGCATCGACGACGGTGAGCACCGGCATCGGCACCGGCACGGCAGCCTCGACCAGAAGCCCCTGCGCCTCGGCGATGGCAAGCTTCAGCGACAGCCTGCGAACGGCGACGTTCTGACGTACGCGGCGAAGCGTCTCGACGTCGTCCATCCCGTAGCGCCGATGGCCGGTGACAGTTCGATGCGGCGACAACAGCGCATGGCGGCGCTCCCATGCGCGAATCGTGTCGGTGGAGATCCCCACCATGGAGGCGAGTTCGCCGATGGTGAGCGACAGCGTGTCGACCACCGCAAGCTATCCGAGCAGCTTGCGCATCAGGACAGTCGTGACCCGCGCGTCGCTACCGTGGGCATCGGCGCCGACGGTGCGCCAGAGGTCTGGCGCTCGGTTGAAGAACGAGCCTCCCACCAGGACCGGGACCTTCATCGCCCGCACGGCCTCGATGGATTCGGAGATTTCCCGCGTCGCCGGCAGGTATGCGGCGGAGATCCCGACGACGTCGGGGCGCCACTCCGCCACCGCACGCAGCAGCTCGGCCGGCGGCGTGGGCGGCGCCAGTTGGTGCACAGTCCACCCTTCGTCCTCGAGCGCGAGCGCCAGCACCTGGAGTCCGACGATGTGCCGCTCGCGCGTGAGCCCCGAGAGGATGCAACACGCGCCGGGACGCACCGGGCGGGCTACCGGAGTCGGCGTCAAGCGGCCCGCGACGGCGATGACGATCGCGGTGGCGCGATGCTCCTCGGCGACGCCAACAGTTCCTTGGTACCAGAGCTCACCGACCTCGTACTGCGCCGGGTGGATCAGGTCGCTGATGACGGCAAGCCGGGACCCTGTGGCCGCCAGGTAGCGCCAGGCGATCTCTGTGGCGCTCTTCGCATCGCCCGACAGGAGGCTGGAGGTGAATGCGACGACAGGCGGCCGCGGCCGGCGCGTTCGGCGGACTGCCACCGGGGCATCCACGGTCATGTCCAGGATCTTGTCAAAGCCGAGACCGGGGCCGTCGGTTCTCTGGCGAACCGAGCGCGTAGCCTCTCCTGATGGTCAGGGGAGGTATCGCAAAGCGTGTCCACATTGTGTGCGCGGACGCCGACCTGCTCGAGTCGCTCACCGAGCTGATGACCCTCGAAGGTGTCGCGGTCACGCCCAACCCGGAGCCGACCGCCGCCGACCCGACCCTCGTCGTGGCCGCCGCCGATGCGTGGCCGCCGGGCTGGACCCTCGCCTCACTCCACGCGAGATTCTGTCGATTCCCTTGCATCCTGCTCAGTGGGTCAGCCCTCGCCGGCGACTTCGCAGCCGCGGGTTTTCAACGAGGGTACTTCGTGCAGTTGCCGACCACTCCCCGCGCGATTCTCTGCCTGGTCGAGGAGCTGTCCGGTGACTAGATGGGACACCACCGATCTCAGTCTCCTCAGTCGAGCGTCTGCCGACCTCACCGCCCTCGCGGCCACCATCGAGGTGCTCCGTCGACGCCGACCGACCGACCGCTCTGCCGAGCGCGCTCAACGCATCGTGGACCGGCTGCAGGAGACGGTCACCGAGCTGGTCGAAAGGCTCAAGCAGTAACGTCTGACTGGCGGAATCGCCCTAAGCTGGGCCGATGAGCTGGGAGGAACGTCTGGCCGACACCTGGGCATCCATTGACGACCGCCGTGAGGATGACTTCCTGGCTCTCATCGACAGCCTCGCGGCCGAGTTGCCACCCGAGAGTGGCACGGGCGTCTTCGAGCGCGCGGCCGCCCTGGATTCAACCGGGCACTCTGACCTCGCAGTGCCGTTGTACCGTCACGCCCTCGATATGGGGCTGACCGTCGAACGACGGCGCCGCGCGGTCATCCAGCTGGCCAGCTCTCTGCGGAACCTCGGTCGTGCTGAGGAGAGCGTGGAACTGCTCACCACCGAGCTCAGTGCCCCGTCCGATCACCTCGACGATGCGGTGCGGGGTTTCCTGGCACTGGCCCTCGTCGACACCGGTCGGGAGCGTGAGGCCACTTCGCTCGCGCTCGCCGCGCTGGCCCCGCATCTCCCCAGGTACCAGCGGTCGCTGGCCAATTACGCGCGGGACATCACCGAGCAACCAGTCAATGGCGACCGAGAGCGAGACGCGCCCGACAGCTGAGCCGCGGCTCAGCAGAGCAGAAGCTCCGCCACCTGGACGGCGTTGGTCGCCGCGCCCTTGCGCAGATTGTCCGCTGCCAGGAAGAGCGCCAACCCGTTCTCTCGTGAGCGGTCGGCGCGGATGCGGCCGACGTGGACCTCATCGGACCCGGCAACGGCGCGCGGGGTGGGGTACTGCTGGGTCGCCGGGTCGTCGACGACGAGGACGCCTGGTGCCTTCGAGAGGATGCGACGCGCCTCGTCCGCCTCGACCGCGTTGTCGAATTCGACCCACACAGCCGCGGAGTGGCCGACCGCCACCGGCACACGCACCGTGGTGACCGCGATCGACAGCTCCGCCAGGTCGAGCACGCGTCGGAACTCAGCGGTGACCTTCACCTCCTCCTCCGTCTCATCGCCGACCATGGACCACCCGCCCGGGACCACGTTGCCATGGAGGACGTGCGGGTACACCTCCTTGCGCGGAGGGCGCCCGTAGGCGTCGTCCCTCTCCTGCTGCCCGAGTTCCGCGGCAAGGGCGCGGCCACCACCGCTGGCGGCCTGGTACGTGGCCACGGTGAGGTGGCGCAGCCCAAAGCGGCTGTGCAGGGGGGCGAGCACGACCGCCAGCGGAATGGTCACGCAGTTGGGGTTGGCGACGATCCCGGTTTGGCGATCAAGGGCCTCGGCGTTGACCTCCGGGACCACGAGCGGGACGGCCGGGTCGAGGCGGTATGCGCTCGACTTGTCGACGGCCACTCCCCCACCCGCGGCGACAACAGGCGCGAAGCGTCGCGAGGTGTTCGCGCCCGCCGCGAAGAACACAATGTCCGCACCCGCGAGCCCGGCGTCGTCGACCTCGGCGACCGGGACGTCATGGTCGCGGAAGCGGACGAGCGCACCAGCGCTGCGCGCACTCGCGAAGGCGCGGAAGTCGCCGATCGGGAAGAGCCGGTCCTCGAGCACGCGCAAGAGCGTGCCCCCGGCAGCGCCCGTCGCCCCGACGACGGCGACGACGGGCGGACTCTGCACGGTGGTGGCTACGCCGGCCCGCCGCTGCCGGCGCCGGCTGCCTCGGACTGCTGCTTGGCCAGATCTCGGATGGCTTCCTTGCGGGAGAGGTTGATCCGGCCGCGATCGTCGACCTCGATGACCTTGACCATGATCTCGTCGCCGATGTTGACGACGTCCTCGACCTTCTCGACGCGGTGTTCGGCAAGCTGGCCGATGCGCACCAGGCCCTCCTTCTTGGGAGCGATCTCCACGAAGGCACCGAAGCCCATCAGGCGGGCGACGCGACCCTTGTAGATCTTGCCAATCTCGACATCATCGGTGAGGTCACGGATCATCGCGAGCGCCTGCTCCCGCGCCGCCGCGTTGGCCGAGGCGATGCTGACCCGGCCGTCGTCCTCGATGTCAATTTGGCAGCCGGTCTCCTCGACGATCTTGCGGATCATCTTGCCGCCCGGGCCGATGACGTCGCGGATCTTGTCCGGGTTGATCTGGATGGTCTCGATTCGCGGTGCCCACGGGCTCATCTCGCTGCGCGGCTGTGCGAGCGCCTCTGCCATCTTGTCGAGGATGTGGATACGGCCGACGCGGGCCTGCTCGAGCGCCTGCTCGACCAGCTCCCAGCGCAGCCCCTTGATCTTCATGTCCATCTGCAGCGCGGTGATCCCCGTCTGTGTGCCGGCGACCTTGAAGTCCATGTCGCCGAGTGCATCCTCCATCCCCTGGATGTCGCTGAGGATGGCGGCGCGGTCGTCGCCCTCATCGGTGATGAGCCCCATGGCGATGCCCGCGACCGGCGCGACCAGCGGTACCGCCGCGTCCATGAGTGCGAGGCACGAACCGCACACCGACGCCATCGAGGTGGACCCGTTGCTGGAGAGGATCTCCGTGACGATTCGCACCACGTACGGGAAGTCGGCCTCGTCCGGCATCACATTGTGCAGCGCGCGTTCGGCGAGCGCGCCGTGGCCGATCTCGCGACGGCCGGGGGCCCGTTGGAAGCGAGCCTCGCCGACGGAGTACGGCGGGAAGTTGTAGTGGTGCATGAAGCGCTTGAACTCCTCTAGCCCAAGGCCGTCGATCTTCTGCTGGTCCTGGCCGGAGCCGAGCGTCACGATCGATAGCGCCTGCGTCTGGCCTCGAGTGAAGATGGCGCTGCCGTGGGTGCGCGGCAGTACGCCGACCTGCGCCCAGATGGGACGGATCTCGTCGGTACGACGGCCGTCCGGACGCACACCCTCGTGGAGGATGGCGTTGCGCACCGCCTTCTTGGTCTCGGACTCGAACGCCTTGCTGACGTCGGCGCGCTTCTCGGGGAAGCGCTCAGCCAGCTGCTGCTGGACCTCGGCCTTGAGCTCATCGAGCTGAGCCTCACGGGCGGCCTTGTTGCTGTTGCGCGCCGCCTGGCCGATGCGATCGGCAACCAGCTCGTGAACCGCCGACGCCACCTCGGGATCGGTTCCAACCGGCGGGTAGTTCATGGTCGGCTTGGGGCCGAGCGCGTTGCGGATGTCGAGCTGGAACTGCACCAGGCGCTTGATCTCGTCGTGCGCCATGCGCATTGCCTGAAGCATCACGTCCTCGGACACCTGGCGCGCACCTGCCTCGACCATGCTGATCGAGTCGGACGTGCCGGCGACCACGAGGTCGAGCTCCGACTCGGCGATCTGCTGGAGGGTGGGGTTGAGCATCAGCTGCCCGTCCAGCATGCCGACGCGCACACAACCCACCGGTCCGGCGTGAGGGATGTCGCTGATCGCCAGTGCCAGGGACGCACCGGTCACCGCGAGGGTGCTCGGGTCCTGCTCCTGGTCCGCAGAGAGCACGGTGGCGATGATCTGGACGTCGTTGCGGAAGTCCTTCGGGAAGAGCGGCCGCAGCGGCCGGTCGATCATGCGGCTGGCAAGAACGCCCGCCTCGCTGGGCCGCCCCTCACGCCGCGGGAAGCTGCCCGGGATGCGACCCACGGAGTAGAGCTTCTCCTCGTAGTCGCAGGTCAGCGGGAAGAAGTCGATGCCCTCGCGCGGGGCCTTGTTGGCGGTCGCCGTGACGAGCACGACGACGTCGCGGCAGCGAATGAGCAGCGCGCCGTTCGCCTGCTCGGCGATGTGTCCGGTCTCGACGGTCAGCTTCTGACCGGCGTATTCCGATTCGAATTTTTGGTAGGCCATTGGGTCTCCTGTTGAGTGGATGACCCGGGTGGCGACTGCACCGGCTGCGGCACCGCGCTGATGGTGGTGAGATTGGAGGCTGGAGGTCGGCTGGCGGTTCGCGCCGGTGGCTGCGGGGGCCGCTGTGTGCCGAGGTCCAGGCGCCAACCTCTCACCGCTGCACGTGGCTGCGGAAGGTCGTCGCTCCCGGATCGGAACGGGTGGGTTTGCTGTGTGAAGTTGTCGGGCCCACCGGTCAGGCGGGCTGTGGGCAGCCCTCCGTGGAGTGGACCATCGAATGTGAGCGCATCTCTTAGCGGCGCAGCCCGAGCTGGGCGATGATCGCGCGATAGCGCTCGACGTCGCTGCGAGTCAGGTAGTCGAGCAGCCGGCGCCGCTTGCCGACGAGCTTGAGCAGACCTCGACGGGAGGCGTGGTCCTTGGGGTGGTCGCGCAGGTGCTCGGTGAGCGCGGAGATGCGGTCGCTGAGGACGGCGATCTGCACCTCCGCCGACCCGGTGTCGGTGTCGTGGCGACGATGTTCGGCGATGATCTCCGACTTCGGTCGAACTGCGGGCAAGTGAATCTCCATGGGCCGGGTGGCCGGTCACCGGACGGAGAGCAGAGCCGCGTGGCGCATTTCCCGATGCGTCAAACCGAGCGGGGCTCTCCGAAGGTCACCGTGAGTTTACCAGCAATCGAGTTCAGCCTGCCGCAGATCGCGGGACACACAACCGGAGCGCACCCGGCAGACAGGTGAGCGTGGCGGGTGCGATGCCGATCTGCTCGCCCTCGATGTCGAAGAGGAGGGCGCGGTTGTCGAGCGGTTCCACCCGTACCGTCCTGGCCCGCTTGACGAGCACCCCCGGCTGCTTGATGTGGGCACCGCGGTACACCGACGGCATGGCCACGAGAGTGCGCATCCGTCCCAGCGCGGGCAGAACGACGACGTCGAACCAGCCGTCGTCGAGCTCCGCCGATGGGGCGATCCGCATCCCACCACCGAAGTAGCGGCCGTTGGCGATCACAACGTTGTCGATCTGCATCTCGGCGGAGTGGCCGTCGAGGATGAGCCGGATCGGGCGTCCGCCGAAGGTGGTGAGGACTTTCAGGGTGATCACGAGGAAGACAACGGTTCCCCGCACGCCACCGCCTTTGCTGTTGCTGCGGTTGACCCGCGCGACCACCTCTCCTCCAACTCCGCAGTCGGCGATGTTGATGAAGTGCGTGGGCGGAGTGGCCGGGCTGTCGTAGGTGATGCGCCCCGCGTCAATGCGACGCGTGTGGTTGGCGGCAAGGATCGCCGCCAGTGCCGTCGGGTCAGTCGGGTGACCGGTGGTGCGGCGGAAGTCGCCTCCGGTGCCGCTGGGCAGCACGCCGAGGATTGCCTCTCTGTTGATCGGCGTGCCCGCGTCGTCCGCGGCGAAGAAACCGTTGACCACCTCGTTGAGGGTGCCGTCACCTCCGCAGGAGACGACGCGCGTGTAGCTGCTCGTCAGGGCATCGCGGGTGGCGGCGGTGGCGTCGCGCGGCGCGGTGGTGTGGTGGACGTCATACGTGATGTGCGCCGTGTCGAGCGCCCCGCGAAGCGCCGGCCACCGCTTTCCGGTGCGCCCGCCGGCGCTGGCTGGGTTGACGATGACCAAGGTGCGCGGCTGTTCGGCTGGTCCCGCACTCATCGCGCGGATGGTATCGGCGGCCTGGGGCGACCGGGTCGTGTCTGTCGCGACCGCGTCGTGACCGGCGGCGGTGCGTTTGGCGGGATCGTGACTTCGGCGACTGTAACGGTTTGGCAACGGCTTGCTTGGTAGCTGGCGGGGTCGTCGCCGGCGCGTGATTGAAACTCAGCTGCCGGGTCGCGAGACTATGGGGGGTGGTATGTCGCCGGACAGGCGCCGGCGTCTGCTGTCGCGCACCGAGCGGACGATGGAAGGGCAGGGGATAGTGCGGATGTTCCAGTTTCGTGGCGGCGTCGCGGCGACCCTGGCGATCTTCGCCGTGGTGTCGTGCGGCAACCCGGCGCCCACTGCGACGCCAACCGTACGGGTAACGCCGACTGCAATCGCGCGACCGAGCGCGGCGGCTGGACCGTGTGCCTCCGTGACGACGACCACGGACATTGCGCGGGTGCCACCGGCCTGCGCAGCGCTGTGGGCGCCCTATGGGGTGACGAAGGTCCCGCCGGCGAACCTGACGGATTCGACGCCGCCTGCTCCGCCGGTCGTGAATGCGACGAAGGGAGGGGTGTCGGACGCCGAGATGAAGCAATGGATCGCAGCTTCCAACCGCGATTCCGTGTGGTACCGATGGGCGGAGGCGAACGATCAGGCTTCGCTGATGCCACGCCTAGGGGAGGTATCTCTCGACCCACCCGCAGAGTTGCAGGCGATGGCGGCAAATGAGCCAATCACGCAGCCAGACTGCGCACTGTTTCCAGCCAAGCTTTCCGTGTTCGCTATCAGCCCGAGCGACCGACGCTTCTTTTCGTCGCAACCGCACACCACCTCCGACCAGTACGTCTTCGTGGGCACATACCCAGGGCCATGCACAGTCACTGCGCTCAACACGTCAGGGCAGACGATTACTATCGCCTCATATCCCTCGACTGGCACGACCTTCTTCGCTAGTCATTTGGCCCAAGATCCGTTGCTTGGTCCGCTTTTGTTCTACGACGGAGCGGGAAACTGCAATCAGTCCGGCGCCCCGAGCACTTGGTGCCGCTCGTGAGAATGACTGTCGCTGTCGCAACAGCTCTCCTCGTTGTGACGTCAGGTTGCACAATCGCCACGCCGGCTTCGGCGAACGGAGCTCGGGGCGTCGCTGGCTGCGCGGGTGCCGGCGGTGGCGGCACAGCCGGAATCGGAGCCGCCCTAAGCTGCGGGCTCCCTCCCCCGTCCGCGCCGACCCCGCAGGACAACGGCAACGGCGTCCTCGCCGCTTCCCCAGGTCCAGCGCTCGGTTCGAAGTGCATCCCCACCAAGCAGTTGACCACTGGCACCGTCGACCCCAACGTCGGTCTCCGGACGCGCGAGTACGTCACCGTGGCCCCGTCGATCGCGGGGAACCCGGAGACGGGCCTCACCGCCACGGTCACGATCCAGTCCCCTCTGCCCATTGGGTCTCCGAACGGGCCACGCGTGGTTTCGGTGCCTGCGCAGCTCGTCAAGACCGCGGCTCAGCAGAACGCCGACGAGCTCGCCGCCGCGCAAGGGATGGCCGACCAATACAACGCACTCCAGCAACAGGAGGTCGCTGCAGCCACCGCATCAGCATTCGGGCGCCTGTCTGCTGCGATCGAAGCCTCTCTCAATGCCCCCCCGTACACGGCGGCAAACTTCTATGTACCCCTGACGCCGCCGGTGCCGGGCGCCGTGGCCACGTCGGAAGACGCCACCACGTGGACCCTCAGTGAAACCGTGTACCTCGTGGTCGGACGCGTCGTACACGACCAGGTTCGCGTCAGCTCCGCCGGCCTGCCCATCTACGGTCCCGACTACTGCAGCGAGTTGACCGTCGTCGATACCACTCCCCCGAGTCTGAATGCGCAGGTTGCCACGACGGTGCCCGCCTTCACCACCCAGACCAACCAGATCGCCGACGCGCTCTGGCAAAGCTTCCGTCGCGGAGCCATCGTCAGCGAGCCGGCCAACGGTTCCCCCACGTACGTTGGGCTGCCAACGTGCGTTGCCCTTGATACGGGCCTCCCGACCGGCTCTCGCACGCCGAACCCGTTCACGCTGAGCCTTCCGCTCACCCTGCGTGGCGTCGCCGGATCGCTCCCCGTCGCGGTGTCAGGTCGCGTCGCGGTGTCCATCGTGGCCAACGGCGTGCACTGGGATTTCCACGACCCCTCCGGTGATACGACCGTCCACGGTCAGGATTCGACCGACCCAACGGCGCCGAATGGCACGCCGACCTACGACGCAGCGTCCGGAACCTGGCCTGACGCTGCGGCGAAATGCGCGGTGTACCACCAGTACCGCGCGCTCGCCTCCTCCCCCGGCGTGAACATCACCGCCAGCGAGCACTTCCACATCGAGGTGTCGGGCGTCTACAGCAACGGCAGCGCGGCGCCCGTGACGTTCGCGTACAAGTACGAGCCGCAGGATTCGCCGGTGGTCTGGGCGGCCGGCCCCTATCCCATCTACCAGATCGAAGCCGTCCCGTACGCCCCCACGGGCTAGCTCACGGCCCGGATGGCTGCTCGGCGCTGCGTCGCGCTGCCCGGTTGGCGATGTTGCCTGCGACCACCACGATGGTGTGATCGAGGCCGAATGGCGCACCACCGCTGGCAGCGGCAGCCGCCTGGTCCTTCGCCAACGTTCGTGAGACCGCCGACTCGATGGCGTTGAGCACCAGCCGCCCCTCCTCCGGAGGCAGGGTGGCGCACAGCGCGAGCATGCCGTCCGCGTCGAGCCACCACGATACCAGGCGCCGTCGTGCCCGCTGCAGGGCCGTCCGGCGCGGATCGTCGACGGCGATCGCGCGCCGGTACGCGTGACAGATCCGCGCCAGCTGCGATCCCGACGCCTCGAGCGCCAGCTCGAGCCACAGCGTCTCGTCACCCGCGGTGGCGACCCGCGTGAGCGCACGCACCTTGTCGAACGACAGCCGTCCAGCAGCGAACGCCTCGTGGATGAGCGGCAGGTCGCGCAACGCGTGTCCAACGCGGACCATCTCGCGCGCTCCACAGATCGATGCCTGTGGCGATCGTCACCCAGTGTGCGCAGCTGCGCATGCAAACCCCAGTAACAGCAATACTTTTGGCTCCTACCAGAGCAGGCCGGACACCGCGCGCCCAAACGCCAAAGGCCCGACGGCTCACACCCCGGGCGCCGTCACCCCTGCCAAAAGCGACCGCACCTGCTCCACGTCACGCCCAATCTGCGCCACCAGCTCGTCAACCGAACCGTACGCGCGCTCCTCGCGCAGGCGAGCCACGAAAGCAGCTCGCACGGAGCGCCCGTATAGATCGCCGGAGAAGTCGAGCAGGAACGCCTCCACGGTGAGCCGGTCGCCACCAAATGTCGGCCGGTACCCGACGTTCGTCGCCGCTGCGTGCCACTCGCCGTCCACCCGCACCCACATCGCGTACACCCCAGGCGCAGGGAGGCACTTCTCCGCCGCGATCGAGAGATTGGCCGTCGGAAAGCCGAGATGGCGCCCAACCTGCTCGCCGTGCTCCACCACTGCGTCCATGAAGTACAGCCGTTCGAGCAGGAGAGCCGCGCCGCCAACGTCGCCCGCGGCGACCAGTGAACGCACCCCTGACGATGACACCACCTCGCCACCGAGCCGGACCCCGTCGACCACCTCCACGGGGAACCCATGTCGCTCCCCGTAGTCGCGCAGGAAGGCAATGTCGCCCTGTCGCTTATGGCCGAGAGCGAAGTCATGCCCCACCACCAGCGCGCGCAGGTCGAACGACTCGCGGAGCATGTCGCAGAACTGCTCGGCCCCCCAGCTGCTCACCTCGCGCGTGAAGCGAAGGACGGTCAGCCGATCAAGCCCGCAGGCGGCCAGCACCGACTCCTTCTCCGCAAGAGTGGTCAGCGATTGCGGGCAGTGGGCGGGATCGAGGACACAGCGCGGGTGCGGATCGAAGGTGAGCAACCCGCTCTGCGCAGCAAGCGACGCAGCCGTCGACCGAACAGCATCAAGCAGTGCGACATGGCCCAGGTGCACACCGTCGAAGTTGCCGATGGTGAGCACCACTGGTGCATCGCCCTCGACCCTCGCCCCCAGACCGCTGTCGACGCGCATGGGCTAGTGCACTGTCTTCTTGAAAGGTTGACGGTGCATGCTGGTGAGGATCTGCTCGGCTGACTTGATCCAGACGAAGGGTTTGCTGGTCTGATTCCAGGCGTCGAGGAAGCGCTGGATGGCATCGACCAGGGCTGCGAGG
>NZ_JAEKNS010000075.1:0-60751 GCF_016464765.1 Candidatus Aeolococcus gillhamiae
CTGCGGCAAGGAGACGTCCTCGGGGTCTTCGGCCTCGAGACGGTCCACCAGCGCGTCCAGAATGGCGTCGCTGACGACCCCGGCCTGACGCTCTCTGAGTGCGGTTGCGGCTGCCATGGCACGACCATGCCATAGAAGGCATGCTCATGTCAAGGTGAGCGGGGACCCATGGGCAGTCGCTGTACTCTCGCCCCGTGGCCGACCCCGGCGCAGGGGCGGTACCCCGGGATATGTGACCAGTTATTGCCAACAATGGCTACTACGGTGGCCAGTGTGCTCCTGTCCGTGGCTCGGATGTTGCGCACCTCGAGATCCCTGCGAGACCGATGCCGACGCCGATTCCAATCATCGTCGGTCTTGCGCCGCCGATCTTCGCAGTCCTTCGCGTGGGTGAGCAGCGCCCGCGGGGTTGTGCCATCCTGCACCGTCGGCGACGATCGCGTCGGCTCGCTTTGGGCCCCAGCTCCCGCCCGGGTACAACAGCGCACGGCCGTGCCGCTTCAGCACGGGATCCACGACCGCCCAGGCGGCCTCAACGGCTGCCTCCCCCGTAAACAGCGCCCCATCCCCGGCCATCGCATCGCCGAGCAGACGGTCGTACGGAGACTCAGCGCCGGCCTGCCCCTCCATCAGGCAGAACTCTCGCTGCTCTCCCACCGATTCGTGTCCAGCCCGCCTGACCCGAGCACCGAACGCAATCGCCGGGGCGGGCTCCAGCCGGAACCGCACGAAGTTCGCCCCACTCGCTGTCGCTGGAGTGTCGGCGAAGAGCGTCTGGGGCGGCGCTTTGAGCTGAACGAACACCTCCGTCGCGGTGGTCGGGAGCCGCTTGCCGCCTCGCACGTACCAGGGGACCCCTTCCCAGCGCCAGGAGTCGATGTGGATCCGGGCCGCGCAGAACGTCTCGACATCAGATCCCATTGCGACCCCCGGCTCGCCACGATACCCTCTGTACTGGCCGCGCACCAGGTCGTCGGGCACGAGCGGCCGCATCGCCTGAAACACCCTCACCTTCTCACTGCGCTGGGCGTCGGTGCCCAGGCTCGCCGGTGGATCGATGGCGAGCAGTGCGATGACCTGGAACAGGTGGTTCTCCACGACATCGCGCAGGCAGCCGGTCGCATCGTAGAAGGCACCTCGGTCGCGCACCCCAAACCGCTCCGACATGGTGATCTGCACGCTGGCAACGTGGTCGCGATTCCAGATCGGCTCGAGAAACGAGTTGGCAAATCGGAAGTACTCGATACCTTCAACCGACTCCTTGCCAAGGAAGTGGTCGATGCGGAAGATCGATCCCTCGGGAAACACAGAATGGGCGACGCGATTCAGGCGCCGAGCGGACGTGAGGTCGCTGCCGAAAGGCTTCTCCACGATGACACGCGCACCGTGGGCCAGTCCCACCGCGCCGAGCTGCCGAATGACGTCACCGAAGAGCGACGGTGGGATGGCGAGGTAGTGAGCGGGATGGCGAGGTAGTGAGCGGGATGGCGAGCCGCGCCGAGTTCGGATTTCAGCCTCGTGAAGGTGTCGCGGTCGGCGTAGTCGCCGTCGACATACCGTAGCCTGGACAGCAGGGCATCGAGCGCGCGGCGATCATCGATCCCGCCGGTCACCCGCTTGATGCTGTCCCTCGCCCGCTTGCGGAGGTCGGCCACAGTCCAGTTGGAATGCGCGACCCCGATGACCGGCACGTTCAGCACCCCGCGCTTGGTCATCGCATACAACGCCGGAAAGATCTGCTGGCGTGCCAGATCACCGCTGGCGCCGAAGAACACGAGCGCGTCCGATGCGCCGCCCGTGGTGTTGTCCGGCACGTCAGCCGGGCTTCTCGTGGTGACCGCCAAACTCCTTGCGCATCGCGGAGAGCAGCCTGTCGGCGTAGTCCGCGTCGCCACGCGACTCGAAGCGGGAGAAGAGCGCCGCGCTGATCACCGGCGCCGGCACGCCCTCGTCAACCGCCGCAAGCGTCGTCCACCTGCCCTCGCCTGAGTCCGATACCCGCCCACTGAACTCGGTGAGCTCCGCGTCTCCGCTCAGTGCCGCCGCCGTGAGGTCGAGCAGCCAGGACGCGATCACGCTCCCGCGCCGCCACACCTCCGCAATATCGCCGAGGTCCAGCTGGTATTGATAGGCATCCGGTCCGCGCAGCGGCGCGGTCTCCGCATCGTCCTCCTGCTGGCGCAGCCCGATGTCGGCGTTCTTGAGGATGTTGAGCCCCTCAGCGTAGGCGGCCATCAGGCCGTACTCGATGCCGTTGTGCACCATCTTCACGAAATGACCGGCACCATTGGGACCGCAATGCAGGTACCCGTGCTCTGCGCGGCTTGGTGGGCCCATCCGTCCCGGCGTCCGTGCTGTTTCCCCCACCCCGGGCGCGATCGTCCCGAAGATGGGATCGAGGTGCTCCACCACCGCGTTCTCGCCGCCGATCATGAGGCAGAATCCGCGTTCCAGCCCGAAGACTCCACCGCTGGTGCCGCAGTCGACATAGTGGATACCGTTCTCAGCGAGGGCCTTGGCACGCTGGATGTCATCGCGGTAGTAACTGTTGCCGCCATCGATGATGATGTCGCCAGGCTCCAGATGGGTGGCGAGCTCTTGAACGGTCGCACCGGTCACAGCGGCCGGCACCATCACCCACACGGCGCGTGGCTTATTGAGCTTGGCGGCAAAGTCAGCGATCGATGTCGACGCCTGCGCGTGTTTGCCCGCTACTCTAGCTACGGCAGCCGCGTTGATGTCAAAGACCACGCACTCGTGGCCGCCCCGTGTCAGACGCTCGACCAGGTTGGCGCCCATCCTCCCGAGCCCGATCATGCCAAGTTGCATGTGAGTGTCCCCTTCAGCCGGATATTTCGTACGCGTCGCGCCAGTACGGGTGACGACTAAACCCGCTCACGTCACGTCAGCCGGCATGTCCCACAGCTTGATCCCACCGAGGATGCCAGCGATGTTGCCGACGATGGTGACCGACTGGTCGAGGTGGCCGTTGAGCTCCGACGCGTTTCCGCCACCAACGTACAACCGGTCGTAATTGATCAGCTCGTGGAAGTTGGCAACCGCCTTGTTGACGCGCTTTCGCCACTTCTTGGCGCCGATCCTCTGCAAGGCCTCGTTGCCGAGCTGCTCGTCATACGTCTCCCCTTTGCGGAAGGGATGGTGCGCCAGCTCAAGGTGCGACGCGAGCTTGCCATCGACGAGAAGCGCCGTCCCGACTCCTGTGCCGAGTGTCACGACGAACTCGACCCCGGTGCCACTCACCACTTCGAGCCCCTGGATGTCAGCATCGTTGGCAACGCGAACGGGGTGTCCGAGACGGGTCTCCATCGCATCTGCAAGGGCGAAGCCCGTCCACGCCACGAGCAACTTCTGGTCCACCGGCGATCCAGGCCCCGAACGGGTGACGAAATGCGGCGCCGTGAGCACGACCCCTTTTCGTACGACGCCGGGAAACCCAACCGACACGCGGTCGAAGCCCCGAAGCGGTGCCACCAGACTGGCTAGCGTGTCGGCGAGCTGGTCGGGTGGACACGGGTAGGTGGTCTTGACGCGCACCCGTCTCGCCATCAGCTTGCCAGCGCTATCCAGCACCGACGCCTTGAGACCGGTGCCCCCGATATCGATCGCCAGCGTCGTCGGCGTTTTGGTCCTGGCACTCAGATCGAGACGGCGCGCGTCGTCCCCCATCTCCTCCACGCTCGACTTGGTGCGCGGCCCGGATCCGCGCCCCGGGACGCGGTGGGTCACGCTCACAAGCGCACTCCCCGGTCGTCCTCCTTGTCCATCTCGCAGCCGTCGCTCATCTGCCCTTCGGCACGAGCAAGCTCGGCAAGTACCTGCCCCTCGACACCGGTCCTTCCGACCAGGGTGCTTTCATCCGGGATGGGATTCGTACCGCTGTTGGCATCCGGCTCTTGCCCGGACGCGTCGTTGCCAACCGGCTCAGGCATTCCGCTCTACCCCATGCACATGGTCGCTGCTCCCCATCCGCGCCGACGGGAGTTGGTGGGCATCTACCGGAGTCGCACGGTGCCACAGATCGGAACCCGAGGCCATAGTGAGGAGTCCGGCTTGCGGGGTCTGTCTGCCACCGTACTCACCCTTGGAAACTCACTGAGCGCATCACTGCCATCCACGCCTGCAGCCGGCAGACCTACGGCCGAGGCCCTCTCTCATTTCGATTGGGCGCAACGATCTCTGACTCGTCGGAACGCCAATGGCGCCGCAGCGGTCATCCGATCATCGTCCCGAAAAACGCTGGATGGTGGCGATGAGCTCGTCCATGTAGGCCTCCCCCTCCCCCGCCGCGATCCCGTCGGCAACGCAGTGCTGCACGTGCTCGCGGAGCAGGATGAAGCCGATCTTCTCGAGGCCGGCGATGGCGGCGCTGAGTTGGGTCAGCACCTCCGGGCAATACCGCTCCTCCTCCACCATCTGGGCGATGCCCTTGACCTGACCGGCGAGCCGTCGGAAGCGCTTCAGCAGATCCTGCTTGCTCGCCTGGTACGCGCCACGATCTCGCAGCGGCGCGGTCTGGCGGGGTCGGCTCCGACGTGCTCCCGCCGGAGCGCGTCTAGCTGGCGATGTGGCCATAGGTGCCTCCGGCTGGTTCGCGGTCAAAGTGCTCGGCGCATGCGGCGCTGCAGAAGTAGAAATCGTGACCGTCGCGGATTCTTCGTGCCGCGGCGCCGGCGATGTTGACGGACATGCCGCACACTGGGTCGAGCGCCACCGCCGTCGCACCGCCGACTGCCGCAGGCATACCTTCTGGTCCTCCGGATTGAGGTCCGGCATAGCGCTCCGGCTGCCTGCCGAACCGGTCGTGGCAGCCGTCGGAGCAGAAGTAGTACGCGGTCCCGTCGTGGACGGCGCGGGCGGGAGCGCTGCTGGTCTCCACCTGCATGCCGCACACAGGGTCGATCGCGTAGCCCGTGCCGCCGCCGAACCGGGCACGGTTGCGATGCAGGTAGTACAGCCCGGCGAACGCGATCAGGAAAATCACGTTGAGGACGCTCGTGTAGTCCAGCGCAAATCGCTCTGGCGCAATCTGCGTCGGGCGGGTTGTCGGCACGACGCCCACGGCCTGGAAGAGGAGTTCAACCAGCAGGCCGCCCGCCGACATGACCAGCCAGAAGGACCCGAGGATCCGCAGCATCATCCTGGTTCCGTAGTACTTGCGATAGATGACCAGCAGGGGCAGTGTGATCAGGTCGGCAAAGATGAAGGCCACGACGCCGCCGAAGCTGATGCCGCCCTTCCACAAGGCGGCGGCCAGAGGGACGTTGCCGATCGAGCAGACAAAGCTGATGATTGCGATGAAGGGGCCGACAATTGCGTTCTCCAGCGCCGTCCAGAATCCGTGGCCGGTGATGAAGACGTGACCCCACACAGCGTCGGGGACCAGCACGGCGAGGAACCCGGCCACGCCGAAGCCGATCACCATCTCGCGACGCAGCATGGTGATGTCGGCCATGGTGTAGCTGGCCGCGTCCGACCATCCCGCCAGGGTCCGCACCCGCACCGCAAATGGCACCCGATCCGCCGCGTGATCGTCCGGCGCGCTGACATCTCTGAGGTGCTCGATGTGAGCGCTCCGCGCCGAATCGCCCGACCGCAGTCGCTCTCGCGCTGCCGCAACAAGCGCCGTGGGGAAGAAGAACCGTGAGACCAGTGCGAAGAGGCCGATCATCAGCACGCCGCCGACGAACTCGCTGGCGGTGAACTGCCAGCCGATCAGCAGCGCGAGGATGATTCCGAGCTCGATGACCAGGTTGGTCGAGGCGATCATGAAGACCATGGCCGCAGTGAAGTTGGCGCCCTTCTGGAACAGCGACTTGGCCATCGCCGTTGCCGCATACGAGCAGGACGACGAGACCATGCCCAAGAAGGTGGCCTTGCCGAGAGTGCCAAGGCCCGGCCTTCCCAGAACGCGCTCCATCTGGCCTCGGGAGACAAAGGCCTGCACGACGCCGGACAGACCGAATCCCAGGATGAGGGCCCAGAGCGTCTCCCAGAACATGAAGAAAGCTTCCTCGAGACTGCCACCAATGGCACCCAACACGCTCATGGTCGACGTCGCCGCCTTCCTGCCATTTCTATACCCACTGGGGGTATCGTAGCAGCTGAGATGCCAGCGGCGGGGTCGGCCACGGGGCGAGCGTACAGCGACCGCCGTGGGTCGCCGCGTCGCTCGAGTGAGAGGGAGCCGAGCTTCAGGCGGCCACCCGATTGCGTCCTGCGCTCTTCGCTCGGTACATCGCTGCGTCAGCCCGTGCGACGAGGGTTCCAAGCACGTCGTGGCTGTCGGCGACCGCGAGCCCCACGCTCACCGTCATCGGCAACCGCCTGCCGTCGTCACTTGCGACCGGTGTGGCGGCAACGTGGGAGCGCAGACGCTCGCCGATGAGCTGCGCGACCTCCGCGGCCGTCCCCGGAAGCAGCACCAGGAACGCCTCCCCTCCCCAGCGGCCGAACACGTCGCCGGGGCGAAGCGCGATACGGATGGCAGTGGCCATGCACCGAAGGGCCCGGTCGCCGACCTCATGGCCTTCGATGTCGTTGACCGCCTTGAAGTGGTCGACATCGAGCATCAGAACACTCAATGGCGCCCTGTCGCGCACTGCGGCGTGAAGAAGAATATCGATCTGCTCCTCGATGTGTCGCCGGTTGTACACACCGGTCAGCTTGTCGATACGGGCCAGGAGCGCCAGGTCCTTGTTGGCCTCAGCCAGGTCGGCGTTGGTCACCGCCAGTTCCCGGCGACCATGCTGCAGGCGGATCAACAACCGCCCAAGGACGACGCCGGCGACAGCAAGACAGAGGAATATCACCCAGGGCGCCCATTGTGAGCTACCGCTCAGCGCCGCATAGAGCGTGGGATCAGCAAGCCGGTCACCGACTCGAGCGGCGGCTTGTACGTCCTCATCAACTGCTCCACCTTTCCGAACAACGTCTCGCCAACTGGAGGGCCGCTCGACCAGCTGTACATCGCCATCAGCCGCGACGGTGGAGCGAGCTTCCATACCACCCTGGTCAGTGACATCAGCAACGGCGGCACCAATCCCGGCACCTGGGGCCACGTGTTCAATCAGCTCGCGATCGACGCCGCCGGCAACCTCTACGTCGGCGCCTCGGGCAACCTCAAGGGCACTGACCCCGTGCAGACCTTCCTGATCCGCTCACTCGACAACGGCACCACATGGCAGCCGCCCATCAACCTCAATGCCGACACCCCGGCCTACGCGTCCGTCTTCCCGGCGATTGCAACGGGACAGTCCGGGCAGGTGGCGGTCGGCTACTACCGCGTGGTGAACTGCCGGACGTCGGTCAACGCCAACTGCAAGACGAGCGACTACCGCAACGACGGCGTCACCTTCCAGTACTTCATCTGGCAGACGCCGAACGCTCTCCTGGTCAATCCAGAGTTTGCCGTCACCCAGGTGACCTCCTCCGTTCCTCACTACAACGGCATCTGCACCGATGGCCTGTTCTGCGGTACCCCGCTGAGCTCGGGTGGCAATCGCAACCTCGCCGACTTCGAGTCGATGACCGTGGATCCCACGGGCAACATCGAGCTGATCATCCCGGCAGATCCCCTCAACGTCCTGCCGACCGACTCGCACCCAACGGTCAACTGGTACTTCAAGGAAACCAGCGGGCCGCTGATGCCGCCAGGGGCGACCAACGGCAACGGCACCGGTAACCAGACCTACGTGGCCGCCAGCCTGGCTTTGCCCGAGGTGCGGTGGGCCGCTCTTCTGCTCGTTCCGGGCGGCCTCGCCGCGGCCGTGTTCATCTCCCGGCGGCGGCGCCGCGGGGCACTCCTCGCCTGACGTCTCGCGGTGGCGACACCGCCGTGGCAGTCCACGATTCGATTCTGCAAACCGTATCCGGAGGCAGCGGCTGCAACTCAGCGAACCGCGGCGATGATGGCGCTACGGGTGCCCCCTGGTGAGGCGAAGCTGACCTCGTCGCCAACGGTGCGGCCCATGAGCGCGGCGCCAAGCGGCGACACCATCGAAATGCGTCCACCGGCGACGTCGGCCTCGACCGGACCGACGATCACGTACGTCGACTCGCCGAACTCGTCGCGAATGGTCACGGTGGACCCCAGGCCCACCACCTCACCGACCGTCGTCTCCAGGACCTGCGCGTTGCGCAGTGTTGCCTGGATGGTCTGGACGCGCCCATCAAGCAGGCCCAGCTCCTGGCGGGCGTCGTGGTACGCGAAGTTCTCGCTCAGGTCTCCTTCGGCACGGGCGGTGGCGACGCGCTGCACGATGACCGGGCGCCGGTTTTCCACGAGGTCGCGCAGCTCCTCCTCGAGCCGGTCGCGGCCTTCGGGGGTGAGGTGCACGACGTTGTCGCCCGCCATCGGCGCAGCCTAGCACCGCGCTCGCTCGACGCCGGTGGCACAGCCGGCACAGCCCTCAGCCGGTGGCGGCGACCTCGCGCGACTCGCCGGCGCCGTGCAGCAGCATCACCTGGTCCATCGGCATCGGTCGAGCGTGCAGGTATCCCTGCGCCATGGTGCACCCGAGGCGAACGAGCGCAGCGTGCTGCTCCTCCTCCTCCACGCCCTCGCCCACCGTCTGTAGTCCGAGGCTGTTGCCCAGCCCGATCATCCCCTCGACCAAGGCCGCGCCGGGACCCCCCGCGAGGAGGCCGTCAACGAACGTCTTGTCGATCTTGAGGATGTCGACCCGCAGCCGGCGCAGGTAGGTGAACGACGAGTAGCCGCTGCCGAAGTCGTCGATGGCAACCCGGACACCCATGGCGCGCAGCTGGCGGAGGCGGAGCCCCACCACCTCGCTCTCGCCGATGCTGCCGCTCTCGGTGAGCTCGACGACCAGCGCGCTCGGCGGGAGTCCGGTGGCGGCCAGCCTGTCGGCGACCACAGCCACGAAGCCGGCGTCGAGCATCTGCGAGCTGCTCACGTTGACGCTGACCGAGAGGTTCTGCCGGCTCTCGGCACGCAACCGCATCGTCTGCCTGCAGGCCTCCTCCAGAACCCAGGCGCCGACCGTGACCATGAGCCCCGCCTTCTCGAGGTCGTCGATGAACTCCACGGGGCCGAGGAGGCCGAGGCGCGGATGCTCCCAGCGCATCAGCGCCTCCACCCCCACCATGGTCCGCGTGCTCACGTCGACGACGGGTTGGAAGTACAGGATGAACTCCTGCTCGGCGGCGGCGCGCTCGAGGTCTGCGCGCCGCTCCAGCGGCGCGTACATGGCCACGTGCATGCTGGGCTCGAAGATCCCGAACAGTCCCTTGCCTCGGGCCTTGGCGGCGTACATGGCGATGTCCGCACGGCGCAACAGCTCGCCGGCGTCGTCGCCCGCCTCGGCGATGGCGACGCCGATCGTCCCGCACACCGAGGCGTGCATGTCGGAGCTCTGGAAGGGCTCGTTGAGGGTTTCGATGAGCCGCTCGGCGATGGTCACCATCTGCCCGACGTTGTTCAGCCTGGTGAGGAAGACGGCGAACTCATCGCCGCCGAGGCGCGCCACCAGGTCGTGGTCGCGCATGCACGACTTCAGGCGCTGCCCGACGGCGACGATGGCCTGGTCGCCCATGGCGTGGCCCATGCTGTCGTTGATGTGCTTGAAGTCGTCGAGGTCGACGAACATCACCGCGCACAGGCGGTCGGGTGTCAGGTTGTCGAGGAGCTCGTCGACGGAGCGGATGAAGCTGCTGCGGTTGCTGAGGTTGGTGAGAGGGTCGTGCTCGGCGCGGTGGTGCAGCTCGTGCTCGTTGGCCGCCAGGCGGCGCAGCAGGATCACGTTCTCGCGCACTGAGAGACCCTGCCGGAGCAGGACGAGGACGAAGAGCGCCAGCGCCATGGAGAGGGTGAAAGCGCTGATGTAGCCGTTGGTGAGCCGCTCCTGGATGGCCAACCCGATCGCCACCGGCAGCGGCACGTACGGCAGCACTGCCGTGCGCCATCTCGGAAGGGTGCCGCGCTTGCTATTCATCGGCCGGCCGATCGCTAACAGTGCGCCGAGGCCCACCATCAGGTACCCGGCCACCCAGCCGATGTCGACGACGTTGCCGGAGCCGAAAAGCGCCTGCGCTTGGAGATACGCGAAGGTGCTGTCGGCGACCGCGATCGAACCCAGACCGGCGATGATCAGCATGATTGGCCCGCGCGACTGCGTCGAGGCGCGCGACCACATGATCGCGAGCACCGTCACCACGATCACGTCGCCGACGGGGTAGGCGAGGCTGAGCCCCTGCCCGAGCGCCGTGTCCGCAGGGCTGGCGACGATCGCCGAAAGGATGGTGTACCAGCTGATCAGCAGCAGGCCGCCGGCGATGATCAGTCCGTCGGTGACGGCTCGCAGCTTGGCCACCGTGCCCGACGGCCACACCGGCATCGTGAACAGGCCGGCGAACAGAAGCGGCACCGAGCCGATGTAGCCGACGTCGGCGAGCGACGGGAACGGGTTGTCCTGGTGTACCACCAGCTCGAGCCAGCTCCAAGCCGCCTGGCCACTGCCCCATGTGAGCGCGCTCGCGCCGACCAGGTACCAGCCCACGCGGGAGCGGCCGTGGTGGCGCCGGGCTGCGAGCAGGCATGCGGCGGCGCCGAGCACCGGGGCCACCACCTCGGCGATGTCGTCGACCGGCAGGGTCGCCGACGGAGGGGCAATCAGCATCACGGCCACCAGGACGGCACAGCACACCGCCACAGCGGCTGCCAGGGCACACCACAGCCGATTGCTCACCCGGGGCCTCCACGCAACACTGAATCAACGCCGATCCTCGCCGACCCCGGCGGCGCCCGCGCGCTGCCGGGCGGGCTCGTAACAAGCTGACGACATCGTGTTCACCGCTGTGACGGCGCATGCTCGCCTCCATGCCCCGGGACACCAGCGCCGCCCCGGACAGCCGGCGAGCTCAGCTTCACGTGGGATCCGAACAGCCGCCGCTACGACGCCGGGATCGCGCCCCACCGCTGTGCCGTGTCGGACCTCGCCAGGAGGCTGGCATCATCGCTCGAGTGATCCCCGAGGACAGCTACTCGCCGGTCTGGACGAACGACACGCGCAGCCCGCTGCCTCTGGTGGGAGAGGAGCGCGAGATGCTCACCGCCTTCCTCGAGTGGCACCGCGCCACTTTCGAGCTCAAGTGCTCCGGGGTGCCGGCTGAACGCCTGTCGGAGCAGCCCGTCCCGCCGTCCACGATGAGCCTGCACGGGCTGGTGCGCCATCTCGCCGCGGTGGAACGCTGGTGGTTCCGCATCCAGTTCGCCGGCGAGGACGTGCCTCTCCTCTACTACTCCGACGACGATCCCGACCAGGACTTCGATTCACTCGACGGCGACGTCGCTCAGGCGTTCGAGGTCTGGCGCACCGAATGCGACCGGGCTCGGGAGATCGTCCGCAACGCCGGCCTCGACGACACAGCCATCCAGCGCCGTACCAGCGAGCCGATCTCCCTGCGCCGGATCCTGGTAACGATGATCGCCGAGTACGCGCGCCATGACGGACACGCCGACTTGCTGCGCGAGCGGATCGACGGAGCCACCGGGTACTGACCGCCGGTCACGCGCGCCGTCGCTCCATGAACACGACGTCGCGCCACCGGCGGCGGTGCTGCCCGATCCGCTCCCGGACGCCGACGACGCGAAAGCCACAGGCCTCATGGAGGCGAAGACTGGCCACGTTCTCGGGGAAGACCCCCGTCTGCAGGGTCCAGATGTCCCCGGCGTCGGTGCTCGCGGTGAGAGCGTCCAGCAGGCGGCGACCCACCCCGCTGCCGCGCGCCTGCTCCGCGACGTAGACGCTGCTCTCCGCAACGCCGGCGTAGACGCAACGCTCCGACACTGGGACGACCGCCGCCCAGCCCACCACGGTCCCGCCGCGCCGGGCGACCAGGCGATGCTCCTTGAGATGCTCCACGTCCCACGCCTCCCACTGCGGTGTGGTCTCTTCGAATGTGGCGTTCCCGGTCGCGATGCCGGCCTCATACATCGCGCGGACCGCCGGCCAGTCCGTCGCGGACATCGCCTCGATGGCCAGGTCATCGCTCACAGCAACTCGCTCCTGCATCCTCCCAGTGTCGCAAGGCCTCCGTCCGGCGCGCCAGACTTGGAACATGGCTGACGACGCCGCACCACCGCCCACGTTCGCCAGCTTCGACAGCGCCTACCTGGGCACACCACCGTGGGAGATCGGCAAGCCGCAACCGGCGCTCGCCGCACTGTTCGCGGCGGGCGAGGTGAGCGGGCGAGTCCTCGACGTGGGCTGCGGCACGGGCGAACTGGCGCTGCTGGCCGCCTCGCGCGGCCTTGACGCCACCGGCGTCGACTCCGCTCCACGGGCAATTGACATCGCCCGAGCGCGTGCCGCCGAGCGCGGCCTCACCGGCGTGCGCTTCGAGGTCGGCGACGCTCTCGACCTGAACTTCCTCAACGCCAGATTCGACACCGTGCTCGATAGCGGCGTCTTCCACGGCTTCTCCGACGAGGACCGCGCGCGCTACGTCGAATCCATCCGCCGCGTGCTTGTACCCGGAGGCAAGTACCACCTTGCCGTGTTCAGCGACGCCCAGCCCGGCGACTGGGGACCGCGCCGGGTCAGGCGCGAGGAGCTCAACGCCGCCTTCGCGCACGGCTGGGAGCTGCGCAGGGTCGAACCGGTGACGTTCGAGGTCAACCTCGACGACGGCGTCGTCCAGGCCTGGCGTGCCACCGCCCTCCGGATCTGATTCGGTCGAGGCTACCCCGTGTGCTGGTTCACCCTCAACGCCTCCACCAGGCGATCGGCCGCAGAGGACAGTCCGTGCCTCTCCGCAAGCGAGGCCAAGGCCGCCGGATGGGCCGGGTAGGAGTCCCGCCTCCCCTCCGGCAACACCACCGGCAAACCCTGCACGGGCGGCACCACCTTCATCGCCCGCGCGAGGTACTCGCGCTGCTGCTCGGACACCGCACCGTCGCGGAGCAGCCCGGCGACGCCCCCGTGCCTGCGGATGATGTCTGCGGCGGCGACCGCCCCCACTCCGCGCAGCCCCGGCAGGCCGTCGGACGGGTCGCCCCGCAGGATCGCGTAGTCGGCGTAGCTACGACCGGCGATGCCGTAGCGGCGGGTCACCTCCGCCTCGGTCACCACGGCCATACCTCCCTTCTCGGGATACAGCACGCACACACGAGGGTCCTCGATGAGAGCGAAGAGGTCGCGGTCGCCGCTGACGATCTCCACGGGGTCCGGGGTCGCCGCCGTCCAGGTGGCGATCACGTCCTCGGCCTCGTAGTCGCGCAGCCCGATGAAGTCGATGCCGACGGCGTCGAGCACCTCGTGGATGATCGGCATCTGCGGCGCCAGTTCGGGCGGGATCGGTTCGGCTGTGCGGTGCGCCTTGTAGGCGGGGATGAGCTCGACCCGCCAGGCCGGCCGCCAGTCCTCGTCGCTGGCCACGGCAAGGCGGCGCGGCTGCCGGGTACCGATGAGGCGAGCCAGCGCATCCATGAAACCACGCACAGCATTGACCGGCCGCCCGTCCGGTGAGCGAACGCTGCGCGGCACCCCGTGGAACGACCGGAAAATGAGACTGGAACCGTCGACGAACAGCCACTCCGTGGACATCAACGCCTATTCGAGCAGGTGCTAGGGCGGCTCGGCCATCCAAGGCCCGTCAAAAGAGTGACTGAGGCGCCAGCCCTCCTCGCGCACAAAGCGGTGGTGCCGGCGGCACAGGAGCACCGAGTTGGGCTGGAAGGTCCGAAACCTGCTTCCGGCGGACTAGGCTCGGCGCCGGCGCGCCTGGAAGAACTCGCTGAGCAAGCGGCCGCACTCCTCGCCCAGCACGCCCTCGCGCACGGCAACGCGGTGATTGTTGGCCGCGTGGCGCAGCACGTCGTACACGCTGCCGTCGGCGCCCTTCTTGGGGTCGCGCGCGCCATAGACGCAGCGGTCGATGCGCGCCTGCACCATCGCCCCCGCGCACATCGGGCACGGCTCCAGGGTCACCGCGACGGTCACCCCGCTGAGCCGCCATCCCCCCACCACCACCGCCGCCCGGCGCAGCACCAGCATCTCCGCGTGCGCGGTGGCATCGCCGGCGTGCTCCATGCGGTTCGACGCCGCCGCGATCACCGCCCCGTCAAGCACGGCCACCGCACCGACAGGCACCTCGCCGCGCACCCCGGCCGCGCGAGCCAACCGCAGGGCGCGCCGCATGACCGCCGCATCCCCGTCCGCGCCGACCCCCGCGCCGGCAGGCGTCCGCGCGGTCAGTGCACCGCGACCAGCGGGAGCTCCACGCTGATGCGCGGCTTCTCCACCACCCGCATGGTGTCGTCGATGAAGCGCACCCGCTCGAAGGTGATGCAGTTCACCGGGCAGTGGTCCTCACAGATGCGGCAGTTGGTGCAGCGGTCGTAGTTGATGTAGATCTCGCCCTCGTAGCCCCCCGCGCCGGGATCGCCGCCCGACGTGTGGCACACCATGGTCTCGCCACCAGACGAGCGCTCACGATCCTCGCCGAACACCACCACGTCGATCGCCTTCTCCGGGCACACGTCGTCGCAAGCGCCGCAGAGCACGCAGACGGCGGTGTCGTAGTGATGCACCGAGTCGCACTGGAAGCAGCGGATCGACTGCACGATTGCCTCGCGATCGCTCCAGGGCAGCTCGCATTCGCTCATGTCGTAGCGCTTGGAAGCCTCGAGGATGGGCGGGTCGGTGCGCGCGAATACCTCGGATTGGCGGTGATCGTCGGTCCGCTCCACCGTGGTCTGGTAGATGCGCTCGTCCGACGGCAGGTCATCGCCGAGGTACTCGCGGATGGAACGCGCCACTCGGTGACCCCAGGCGACGGCGTCGACGATGAATGACGGACCCTGCACGCAGTCGCCGCCGCAGAACAGCCTGTCAACGCCGGTGTGCCCGCCGCGGTCGGCGGCGACGAGCCCGCGCTGGGTCAGCGGCACCGTGTCGCCCGGCGCCTCCATGATCTGGCCCGACGCGAAGATGACCAGGTCGGCGGGCACCGTCCAGCGCTCCGCTCCCTCGGCCTCCTTCACCGACGCGAAGATGAGCTTGCCGCTGAGCGGGTCGAACTCCATCGGCTGCAGCGGCGCGAAGCTCACCTCGGTGACGTTGCCGCGCTCGTCCGCGTGGATCTCCTTGACGATGACCCCGCACTTGATGTGCAGACCGATCTCCTTGGCCTCGTGGAGCTCGTTGCCGAACGCCGGCAGCCGGTCCTCGGGCTCGATGGCCACCATCCACACCTCCTTGGCGCCGAGCTTGATCGAGCTCTGGCACGCGTCGGTGGCGATGGCGCCGCCGCCCACCACCACCACGCGGCCGGCCACGGGGAAGTGCGGTGGGATGCGGTCGTACGAGATCTGGCGCAGGAAGGTCATCGCGTCGGTGACCTGGGGAAAGTCGCTGCCGGGGATGGGCAGGATGCGCCCCTTCATCATCCCGATCGACACGAAGACGGCGTCGTATTCGGCGAGCAGGTCGTCGATCTTGACGTCGTTCTCGCCGGTGCCGATGTTGCTGTCGGTATGCACCTCGATGCCGGTGGCCAGGATCATGTCGAGCTCCCACTGGAGCTGGCGATGGTCGAAGCGGAACGGCGGAATCGACGTGCTGAGCAGGCCGCCCACCTTCGATTCGCGCTCGTACACGGCAACGTCGTAGCCCTGGACGCGCAGGTCGAGGGCGCAGGTCAGCCCCGCGGGACCAGCGCCGACCACGGCCACGCGCCGGCCGTTGGGCGGGGCGATCTTGTAGTCGATCCAGAGGTTCTGCGCGAACGCGAAGTCGGTGCTGAAGCGCTTGATCGAGCGGATCGTGACCGGTTCCTCGCCCGGGTCCCAGCCGCGCTTGCAGTCGGTCTCGCAGGGGTGGTTGCAGAGCCTGCCCAGCATGCTCGGGAAGGGGTTGGTCTCGTGGATCACCGTCCAGGAGTCGACGTAGCGCCCCTGGCTCACGTAATCGACGTAGGTGGCGATGTCCTGCTTGATCGGGCAGTTGCGCTGGCAGGGCGACACCGGGACGTTGAAGCCGAGGTCGCGGTGGCCGGACAGGATCTTCATTGGCGCCTTGTCGGTGACGTTCTTGCCGATGGTGGCCAGGACCAGCGCGTCGGTGACCATCCCCACCGGGCGCTGGTCACGCTGGCGCGAGAACAACCCGCCCTGGCTCTCGGTGACGATCACTGTCGCTGCGCCGCCGGCGCGCATCGCGGCGACGCCGTGTTCGGTCGCCTCACCGATGTCCAGCTGCGGCGCCGGGCGCATCACCTCGCCGACGCGGACCGCGGCCAGGTCATGGCCAAAGGCGTCGACGACGACCTCGAGGCCGACGGTCCCCTCGATGACGTCGTCGCGGATCACCACCAGGGGCACGGGGTATTGCGCGCGCAGCGGCGAGAGGATGTCGAGCAGGCTGTCGTCGGGGTCGCACTCCGCGCCCAGCGTGATCGCCAGCCTGTCCAGCTCAGGCACCTGTGATCTCCGGGTGAGCCAGGAGGTGGTCGGCCAGCTCGCGCGGGGTGAGCATCCCCACCGGGGTCTCGTCCTCGTGCATCACCAGCGCCACCTGACGCCCCTGCTGGGCCATCACCGCAGCTACCTCGCGCACCTGCTGCGCCTCGTCGACGAGCAGCAGCGGGGTGCGGAGGATGTCCCGGGCCTGCACCACGGTTGTGGGTGGACGCATGGCCACGTCGCTGCCGGCGATCACCACCTCTCCGGCGACGAGGCGGTCGAGGATGTCGTCCTGGTGGACGTAGCCCACCGGGCGGCGGTCGAGCAGAACGGGGATCTCGGTCAGCTCGTTGTCCGCCATGAGCTTGGCCACGGCGTCCACCCCGGTGCTGGGAAGGCAGAACACCACCTCGTCGCGCATCACGGCGGCCACAGCGGGGTTGCCGGCGTCAGGCGCGAGGCGATCTGGGTCGAGCGACGCGGCGACGGGGGTTGTGGTCACGAACTCCTCGCGCTGGCTGCGAACTCGCAGCGAGTATACCGGCGCCCCAAGTCCCCGCCGCCGGGCTAATCCGCGGCCTGGGTCTCAGCAAAGCGGCGGAGCACGTCCTGCCACGTCTCGGCGGGCTCTGCAGACGCCGCCGTCCGGGGCAGCGTCTTGCGGATCCGGGAACGTGTGCGGTCGATCTCGCGATCGCGGCGTCGCTCCTCGTTGTTGCGCGCCGCGGTCACGGCCTGCCCCACCTCGGTCGCCACCGCATCGATCTCCTCGGCTGTGGTGGCGCTGCGCAGGCTGCGGTTGAGCCGGGCCAGCGCCTCGGCGGCCAGCCGACCGCCGGCCTCGCGCAGGCCGTCGCCAGCCTTCTTGCGACGCTGTTCGAGGGCGCGCTGGGCCTGGAACTGCGCGGCGTTCTCGCGCCGGTGGTTCTCGAAGAGCTCCATGCCGTCGCCGATCACCTTGGGGTACTGCCAGGCCAGGCTGAACTTGCCGGCGCTCATGCCACCGATGAGGGTGTCGACGCTCTTCTGGAAGCGATCCCGGGACTCGCCGGAGAGGTTGCCGAGCAGGTCGGCGAGGATGGGGCGGGCCTGGCCGTGGACGCGTCGCACCCATCCGGGGAGGTGGTGATGGTCAGGGGCGGGGGGCTCGATCGGCGCGGCCGCGTGGGGCAATCCCTGGGGCCGCACGATGCGGGGCATTTGCGACGGCGCCGGGCCGGCGGCGGGCGCGCGGCGGCGCACGGTCTGTGCGACAGCGCGGCCGCCACCGTTGACAGGTGTGCTGCGGCTGTCCGTCTCCTCGCCGGCGGCGGGGGACGATGCCTCGGTTGTGTCGATCACTCGGCCAGGTCGCAATCCATCGGAACGCGCGAATCGTACCCGACACCCCGTGATCCGCGTTCGCCGAACCGCTGACTACACTCTGCGACGGAGTTTGTGACCAAGAAGTGAGTGAACCGACGCCGGACGTGTCCGGCCCCGCCACCGTCGAACTCGCCGACGACGAGGTGGCCGCGCTTCGGGAGGCAGGGCAGGCGTGGTCGCGCGTGCCGCGGGCGCGCTCGCACGTCGACGCGGCCATCGACCCCGACCTCGACCTCCTCGAGAAGCGCGGCCGTCCCGGCCAGCAGTACGTGCGCGTCATGCGCTCGAAGAGCCAGGGCTTCGAGCACAAGGCCCCGGGTTGGCTCGAGGTAACCAAGCGCGCCACCGCGCCCACCGGCGACTTCGCGCGCTTCCGCGGTCGCCTCCGCAACGCCCTCCTGGGCACGCCGCTGGCGACGCAACAGCAAGCCCACGAACGGCTCACCAAGATCAAGGCGCTGGCGGTGCTCTCGTCCGACGCGCTCTCGTCCGTGGCGTACGCCACCGAGCAGATCCTCTTCTACCTAGTCCTCGCCGGCGCCACCGCCTATGGATTCATCCTCCCGATCACCGGGGCCATCGCCCTCCTACTAGCCATCGTCGTGCTCAGCTACAGGCAGACGATCAAGGCGTATCCCAAAGGCGGCGGCTCGTACATCGTGGCCAGCGACAACCTCGGCCACCTCGCCGGGCTGACCGCCGGCTGTGCCCTGATGACCTCCTACACCTTGACCGTCGCGGTGTCGGTCGCGGCGGGGACCGACAACATCATCAGCGCCGCGCCCGCCGCCATCCCCTACCGCGTCCCGTTGTGCCTCGTCTTCATCGCGCTGCTCCTCTTCGGCAATCTGCGCGGAATCCGTGAGTCCGGCTCCATCTTCGCGGCCCCGACCTACCTGTTCATCGCGTCGATGTTCCTCATGGTCATCGTGGCGGGGTTCCAGATCATCACCAACCACGTGCCGCGCACCGTCCCCGTCATCGATCCCCACCGGGTGACCCAGACGCTCGGGATTTTTCTTCTGCTGCGGGCGTTCGCGTCCGGTGCCACCGCCCTCACGGGTGTCGAGGCGATCAGCGACGGCGTGCCGGCGTTCAAACCCAAGGAGTGGGTCAACGCCCGCATCACCATCACCACGCTGGGGATCATCCTCGGCGCCATGTTCGTCGGCATCAGCCTGGTGACGTACTGGTTGGGGCTGGTGCCGGACGACCCAGCGTCGCCGCATTACCAGACGGTCATCTCCAAGGTTGCAACCTACGCCTTCCACAACGGGCCGCTCTACTTCTTCGTGATCGTCTCGACCACGGCGATCCTTGTCCTCGCCGGCAACACCGCCTTCTCCGATTTTCCAAGGCTGCTGTTCTTCATGGCCCGGGACGACTTCGCACCGCACCAGTTCAAGAGGCTCGGTGACCGTCTCTCGTACAGCAACGGAATCATCGTGCTGGCCGTGCTGTCCGCCCTGCTGGTGTGGGGATTCAACGGCAACGTCAACAGCCTCCTGCCGCTGTACGCCGTCGGGGTCTTCACCGCCTTCACGATGTCGCAGGCGGGCATGGTGTCGCGATGGTTACGGCTGCGCGAGAAGGGCTGGAGGCTCGGCCTGGTCATCAATGCCACGGGCACCGTCATCACCGCCCTGGTTCTGCTCATCAACGGCGTGACGCGGTTCAAGGACGGCGCCGGGGTGATCGTCATCATCGTCCCCATCCTGGTCGCGGCCTGCTTCGCGGTGCATCGTCACTACCTCGAGGTGAGCAACACGCTGACCACCGAGATCGCCACCTCCCCCGACGAGCTCAAGCTGGTCGCCCTGGTGCCGATCGCCGACCTCAACAGCCTGGCACTGCAGTCGCTCGCCTTTGCCCGGAGCATGACCGACAACGTCATCGCGGTCCACATCTGCGACGACGAGGAGCACATCGCCAGGATGCGAGCACGCTGGGAAGTCTGGGGCAACCACGTGCCCCTGGAGATCGTCGAGTCGCCGTACCGCACCTTCGTCCGCCCGCTGCTCCGCTACATCGACGCCATCGATAGCCAGCGCAACGACGACACGCTGATCATCGTCCTGCCGGAGCTCGTGGCTACCCGCTGGTGGCACCAGCTGCTCCACAACCAGACAGCCCTGCGCCTCAAGGCGCAGCTACTGTTCCGTCCCGGGACCGTGGTCGTCAACATCCCCTACCACCTGCAGCACGCACCCCACGTCCGCCGCATCCGGCGGCGCGCTGGTGGCGACAACGACATCGAGGCAATCTAGTGAGCACAACTGTCGGAACCTCGCCCACCAGCGCCGTCGCGCAGACGGTGCGCCGTCTCGGCGGCGGAGGTCCGCGCCGCATCGCCGAATCGGCGGGCCTAGTGGTGACCCACGGCGAAGGGCCCTACCTGGTCACCGACGACGGCAGGCGGCTGCTGGACTTCGCCACCGCCATGGGCGTGGCGGCCATCGGTCACGGCAACCCGGTGTGGTCCGAGGCGGTGGCGGCGCAAGCCAAGAAGCTCGCTGCGTGTGTGCTCCACACACCCGAGCACGCCGCCTACCTCGACCGCCTCGCCGGCGTTCTCCCGGTGGGTGTGGACCGGGTGGCGCTCTACTCCGGCGGCGCCGAGGCCGTCGAGGTGGCGGTCCGGCTGGCCCAGTCTGTGAGCGGGCGCCGTGACCTCATCTCCTTCTCGAGCGGCTTCCACGGCAAGACCACCGGGGTGCGCTTCAGCGGCGGTCGCTTCCCCGACGAACAGGTCAGCCTCGGAGTCGACTGGGTGCACTCCCTCCCCTACCCCCGGTGTGAGGAGCACGACGCGCTCACCTACCCGGAGTGCGCCGAGGACGGCGCCGGCGCGCTCGCCGAGCTCGATCGGAGCGCGGCCGAGCTCGAGGGGGTGGCCGCGATCATCGTTGAGCCCGTCCTGGGCACGGCCGGCAACCGGCCGCCCGAGCGCGGCTTCCTCGCCGGCCTGCGCGCGCTCTGCGACCGGCGCGGCTGGCTGCTCATCGTCGACGAGTCGATCACCGGCTTCGGCCGGCTCGGGCGCAACTTCGCGGTGGACTGGTTCGGCGTACGCCCCGACATCCTGGTCCTCGGCAAGGCGATCGGGGGCGGCTACCCACTCAGCGGCGTGGCCGCATCGGGAGAGCTGTGGGACGCCAGCCTGTTTGCCCAGCCGTCGGCAACCTCGAGCAGCTATGGGGCCAACCCGCTGGCCTGCGCGGCGGGCAGCGCCGTGCTCGAGGTGATCGCGGCTCCCGGTTTCCTCGACCACGTCAACGGCACGGCGCTGCGCCTCGCCGAGGGCGTCGTCGCGCTGGACAGGGAGTCGCCGTACGTGGCCCACAACCGCGGCGTCGGGATGATGCTCGGCTTCGACCTCCTCGACCCCGCGACCGGGAGCCTCGCCGGTCCCGAGCTCTGCCTGCGGCTCTTCCGTCGCTGCCTCGACGAGGGCATCCTCATCGTCGGTGACGTGCCCGAGGTCCGCCTCAACCCTCCGCTGGTGCTCACCGAGGACGGCGCGGACGAGGCCATCGCAGCGCTGCGGCGTGCCCTTGCCGGCTGACGACCGCCGCGGCGAGGCCCTGCGCATCGCCCTGGTCGGCATCGGTTCAGCGGCCACCCGCGCTCACCTCCCCGCCCTGCGCGACGCCGAGGCGAGCGGGGCCGTGCAACTCGTGGGCGTCTGCGACCCCGACGGCGCCCGCCGTGAGGCGGTCATCGCCGCCCATCCAAACACCGCCGGCTTCGCTGACAACGACGCCATGCTCGAGGCCACCGCTCCGCACCTGCTGGTCATCGCCACGCCGCCCAGCGCGCATCTCGGCGAGATGGCCGCTGCGGCGGAGCGCGGCGTCCACGTGCTCTGCGAAAAGCCGCTCGGGCTCAGCGACGCCGACGTCGCCGCTCTCCGAGCACTGGCGCGGGAGCACCCCGAGCTGGCGCTGGCCACAGTGCATCAGTACCGCTTCGCCACGCCGTGGCGGTGGATGGCCCGCGCCGCCGCCGGCGCCGTGGACGGCGGCGAGCCGTTCAGCCTGCACGCGGACGTGGAGCGCCCTGGCACCGACCCGTTGAGCGCGGGAGGATGGCGCGCCGATCCCGAGCACGAGGGCGGCATCCTCGGTGACCACGCGGTGCACTACCTGGCCCTGTTCGCGCTTCTCGATCCCGGCTGCGCGGTAGTGGCGTGTCATCGCGAGGGCCCCGGCGGTCGGGAGGTCGCGTCCGTCGAGGTGCGCATCGGCAGCGCCGGCACCGGTCGCATCGAGGTCTCCTACGCGGGTAGCCGCCGCGCCAATGTCATCCGCCTCGAACGCCGCGCGCAGTGTCTGCAGATGGACTGGGCGGACGCGACGCTCACTGTTGTGCACGACGGCATGCCCAGCCGGCCGCGCACGGCCGTCTCGCTGAGCGACCGCGCCGTCGTCAACGCCCTCTATGCACCGATGTACGACGAGCTCATCGCGCATCTGCGCGACAGGTCGTGGCGCATGCAAACGACCGCCCACACACTCGGCGTGGCCGCGCTCCTGGCCGACGCCATCCGGTTGGCGCGGTAGCGTACCGAAAGCGATTCGTCGCCGCTTTCGAGCGTTGTCTTCACTCCGGTTGCGTACCATCCACCTCGTGGACGATCTCCGCGACCTCGCTCGCGCTGTGCTCCTGGCGTTCGCCGACCTCGGCGTCTACCTCCCCAGCAACCGCGAGCGGTTGATTCGCAAGATGCGCTTCCTCGACCCGCTCGACCCCGACCAGCTCGCCCCATTCCTCAACCTCTGCATCGACGCCGGCCTCATCGACAACGCCGAGGCGGGACGTTTGCGGCTCGACCCCGCGGAGGCTCGGCGCCTGGCCGTCTCGATGGACGGGCACAGCCCGGTGCCCGACGACCAGGCGCACGCCTGGGCGCGCCGCCTGAGCGGACCGAGCCCGGCCTGACCTGCGCGCCGCCGTCAGGCGGCGCCGCGATGCCTGGTCGTGGTCTTGCGCGTCGCCGCCGCCTTCCGCGTCGCCGTTCCCTTGCGGGCGCCCTTCGCCGCAGTCGCCCTCTTCGGTGCCGGGCGCGCGCTGCGCGTGCGCGTGGTAGCGAGGCCGTCACTGGTCGCCGCGCCGGCCGCCTCCACCAGCTCGCGCAAGCCCTCCTCGACGCACTCAGCGAAGACGTCGACGTCGGGGATGCCCTGGGCGTCGACGAGGTAGCCGAAGTTGAGCATTCCGTCGTAGCTGAAGATGGCGACGGCCAGCTCCTGGCCGTCATACAGGAAGGCGATCGGGAACACCTCGACCAGCCTGGCGCCCTGGCAGTACAGCGGGAATTGCGGTCCGGGAACGTTGGTGACGATCAGGTTGAAGGCGATCTGGCGCAGTGAGGCGCGCGCCACCATGGCGTGCAGCGTCGCGGGCGCGAAGCCCGCGAGGTTGAGGAGGAAGTCGGCGCCGACCGCCTGCTTGCGCGCCTTCAGGGCGTCGACGGTGGTGCGCACCTTGGCGACGCGGCGCGCCGGGTCCGCCTCGGCGATGGGCAGCTTCACCAGCAGCATGGCCAGGCGGTTGCCCAGCGCGGTGCGCTCACTGGTGTCGCGGATGCTCACCGGGCAGAGCGCCTGCAGCGCCGAGCTCTCGTCGTCGGGATCGATCCCCCGCGCCACCAGGAAGTGACGGAGGCCGCCGGCCACGGCGGCGAGCACGATGTCGTTGATGGTGCCCCCGAATGCCGTCTTGACGTCGCGGAAGTCCCGCAGTGGGAAGCGGCTGTAGGCAAAGGCGCGCGCGGGGCCGGTCTTGCCGTTGATGGGCGACTTGGGCGCGCCCATGTGCTCGGCCATCGACGCCAGGCCGCTGGCCGTGTCGCGCAGCGCGTTGGCTAGCCGCGCGGGCTGACCGGCGACCGCGCGTGCTGCGCTCAAGACCCGGGCGGGACGGGTGAGGCGGTCACGCAGCGAGTTGATGAACAGGCCCATCCCGGTCGGCGACTCGCGCGCCTCCCAGCGGGAAACGCCGAAGGGCTGCTTGGCCGGCTCCGGCTCGACGTCGAGCAGGATGGTGGCCAGCTCCAGGTTGGAGATGCCGTCGACCATGGCGTGGTGTGACTTGGTCAGCAGTGCCCAGCGGCCGTTCCGCAGTCCCTCGACGATGTAGATCTCCCAGAGCGGGCGGCGGCGGTCGAGCTGGCGGGAGAAGACGCGACCGATGAGCTCCCGCAGCTCCTCGTCGCCACCCGGCTTCGGCAGGGCGGCGCGCACCAGGTGGTTGCTCATGTCGAAGTCGGGGTCGTCGACCCACACCGGCGTGTCGAGGCTGAGCGGGACGAACGAGAGCTTCTGCCGATATCGGGGCATGAGGTCCAGCCGCGGCGCGATCGCCTTGGCGAGCCCGTCGTAGAGGGCACGCCCTGTCCCCAGCGGCGACCGCTCGAAGATGGCCACGCCGCCGATGTGCATGTGCGTCCGCGGCGTTTCGAGGTGGAGGAACGAGGCGTCGAGGGGGGTCAACTTCTGGGCGCCCTGCATGGACGCGAACTGTACGACGCGCGGGGGCCGTCGGTCCCGCGTACGACGTCCGCCCCATGTCCGGGCGCAGCTCGTAGCCTGCGTGTCGCGATGGACGTCTCTGCCCCGCTCGCCACCCTCCCGGTCAGCTTCTTCGACGCGAGGACAGGCCTCAGCGCGCTCGCCGTGCAACACCTCCGCGCCGACGGCCGCACCGCTCTCGTGTACCACGACGCCCCGGGCGTCATCGCCGCGCGCACCCTGCTCGGTGGCGTGGCCGAGACGCTGATGGCAGAGCTACCTGCCGGGCACACGCTCAGCGTTGTCGAGACGAGCATCCCCGAGCACGGCGCTGAGCTCTTCGTCTACGCGCAGGTCAGCCTGTCGTTCACGGCCTGGACGGGGCACGTCAGCGCGGATGCGGAACGGGTCATCGCGGCCGCCGCGGTGGCCGGTGCCTGCGGGATCGACGTGCGCGAGCTGGAGCGCACCGAGGTGCTGGTGCTTTCCATCCACCGGCCCCGCGCCTGCGCGTTCCCCGGGTTCCGTCAGCTCAGTCTCGGGGACCGCACCCGTCGCGTCCTCGCGGTGGCCTGACCGGCGCGCTGCGCCGGCCCCACCACCAGGGGCCCGAGCTGAGCCGAGGGGCAGATGTCGTTGAGGACGCACTGCGCACAGCGCGGCGTGCGGGCGACGCACACCCCGCGCCCGTGCAGGATGAGGCGCAGGCTGAGCAGGGTCCACTCCTCCTTCGGCACCATCGACGTGACGTCGGTCTCGATGTCCACCGGGTCAGTGGCGCTGGTGAGGCCGAGCCGCCGCGTGAGCCGGGTGACGTGCGTGTCGACGGGGAAACCGGGCACGCCGAACGCCACGCCCAGCACCACGTTGGCGGTCTTGCGGCCCACGCCGCGGAGCGTGACCAGGTCCTCCATGCGGGGCGGCACCTCGCCACCGAACCGCCCCATCACGTCCTGGCACATCTCGCGAATCGCCCGCGCCTTCATGCGGAAGAAGCCGGTGGAGCGGATCAGCTCCTCGACGTCCTCCTGGCACGCCTGCGCGAGCGCGTGCGCCGTCGGGTAGCGCGCGAAGAGCATCGGGGTAACCATGTTGACCCGCTCGTCGGTGGTCTGGGCGCTGAGGATGGTCGCGACGAGCAGTTGGAGCGGGGATTCGTGCACGAGCGCGGTGGTGGCATGCGGGTACTCAGGCCGCAGGCGCTCCACCGTGGTGAGCGCGCGCGCCCGTGCGCCCGCCGGGAGGCGCCGCCGGGCCATCAGCCCGCCCGGCTCAGCCGCAGCGACCGCAGCGCGTCGTCGACCGGTTCGAGCGCCATCCCCGCCGCCGCCCAGAGCGGCGCGTAGTCGAACCGGGTGGCGCCGTGCAGCTGGAATCGGCTGCGTCCCCTGTAGTCCCAGGGGATCACCCCGGCGGCGCGCTCGATGAGCCGTCCGGTGACGTACTCGACGCCGATGAATCCCGCCGCGTAGACGGCGGCACGCTGCGCAACCGGCACGTCGCGAAGTCGGTCGTGCAGCGGCTCGTACATAACTGCGCACAGCGCGTAGATGGGCGGCATCCAGAGGTACGTGTGCCCCTCGAGCTTTGCGCTCCGCGTCGACCGGTGCAGGCTCTGCTCCACCGCGGTGAACGCCACCTCGGTGACGATTCCCAGGACGCCGTACGCGGCGGCGCGCTCGCGGCGACGGAGGCGGCGAGAGGGCATCACGCCATGCTAGCGTGCCACCGTGCGCTTCAAGATCACCGTCGTCGGCGCCGGCAATGTCGGCGCCACGCTGACGCAGCGCCTCGCTGAGCGCAACTACGCGGACATCGTGCTCGTCGACATCGTGGAGGGCCTTCCCCAGGGCAAGGCGCTCGACATGCTCGAAGCCGGTCCCATCGTCGGCTACGACTCGCTGGTCACCGGCACCAACGGCTACGAGGAGACAGCCGGGTCGGACGTCGTGCTCATCACCAGCGGCGTGGCCCGCAAGCCGGGCATGTCGCGCGACGACCTGGTGATGACCAACGCCACAATCGTGGCCTCGGTGGCGCGCCAGGTGGCCGAGCAGTCGCCCGATTCCGTGATCGTGGTGGTCAGCAACCCGCTCGACGCCATGGCCCAGGTGGCGAAGGCGGTCAGCGGCTTCCCCCGCGAGCGGGTCATCGGCATGGCCGGCGTTCTCGACACCGCCCGCTTCCGCACCTTCATCGCGCGGGAGCTCGACGCCTCGGTTCTCGACGTCGCCGCGTACGTCCTCGGCGGCCACGGCGACACCATGGTGCCGCTCACCTCGCTGACCACCGTCGCCGGCGTGCCCGTGTCCGAGCTGATCCCGGCGGAGCGCCTGGAGAGCATCGTGCAGCGCGCCCGCGATGGTGGCGCGGAGATCGTCGCCCTGCTCAAGACGGGCAGCGCCTACTACGCCCCCTCAGCCGCGGCCGCGCAGATGACCGACGCCATCCTGCTCGACACCCGCCAAGTGCTCCCGTGTGCCGTGCACCTCGACGGCGAGTACGGCATCCGCGGGCTGTACACCGGCGTCCCGGCACGGCTGGGTGCGGGAGGGCTGGTCGACGTGGTCGAGGTGGCCCTGTCCGACGGCGACCGGGCCGCGCTGCACCGCTCGGCCGCGTCGGTCCAGCAGCTCGTCGACCTCATGGACTCGCGGCGCGCCGACATCGACCCGTCCATGCCCGCGCTGGGCGAGGCGGTGGCAGTCGGCTGACGTGCCGGCCAATCCGGGCGTGCGCCGCGATCCCTCCTCGCGCCGTCTGCTCCTGCTTCTCGCCACCGCGGGCCTCCTCGTCGTCGTGTTCGTGGTGCGCTGGATCGCCGAGAAACCCACCGAGATCGCCCAGAGCGATTTCGTGCCGCTCCAAGTCGCCGGGGTGATCCTTCGCGAGGGCCACGCGGCACAGCTCTACGATCCCGTGCTCCAGTCGCGTGTCTACGCGGCGGTTGTACAGGGCAGCCACCCCGGCACCCTCTTCTACATTCACGCGCCCATCGCCGCCGTTCTGATGGTGCCGTTCACCCTGGCCGGGCTGGACGCCGCCTTCCGGCTGTGGGGACTGATGCAGCTCGCCTGCCTGGTGGCGGCGGTGGTGATCGCGGCACAGGCAGCGCACGTGCCTCGGCACCGCGGCCGCGTCGGCGCCCTGGCCGCCGGAGTCGGGCTGGCCCTGCCGGCGACCTTGGCGATGCTGCTCGAGGGCCAGGATGTCGGCATGCCCGCGCTCCTGCTCGCCTGCGCCTACGCGGCCATGAGACGCCGCAGCCCTCTGCTCGCCGGCGCGCTGCTCGGCCTCGCCGCACTCGCCGGCAAGCCCCATCTCTTTCTTGGAGTGGCCGTGTGGATCCTCGTGTGGGGAGATCGCCGGCTGATCGCGGGGGCGATCGCGGGCGTGGCCGGCGCCATGCTGGCCAGCCTCGTCGCCGTCGGACCGGGCGGGATCGCGGGCTTCGTCAGCGCGCTGGAGAGCGGCAGGTCCGACTTTCCCAACGCCCAGGAGAGCGTGGCGGGACTCTTCAGTGCCTGGACCGGTGGGGGCAGGATCTCGACGGGGCTGACCGTCGTGGTGACGTTGGCCGCGCTGGCCGCCGTCGCGCTCGCCGCTCGCCGGGGGGCAGCCGGCCGCATCAGCCTGGAGTCGTCGCTGGCCGTCGCGATCGTCCTGTCGCTGCTCTGCGCACCCCACCTCTACCCGCACGACCTGGCGCTGCTGGCACCGGTCTTCGCATGGATGACCGTGGCCGCGACCGGGCGCGACCGGGATCGCGGCCGCGCGCTTCCCGGGGCGGCACTGTTTGCCCTGCTCGGCGTCTGGGTGGTGCTCGCCGTCTGCCTGTCCGTGGATGGTTCGGGAACGCTGCCGGCGGGGGCCGGATCGCTGGCCCCGTACGCGCTCGTGGCCACCGCGTTGCTGGTGGCGCGCCCTCCGTCAGTCCTCGGGAAGGGGCCGGGCCGAGGTCAGCCCGTCTGAGGAGAGGTCCTCCTCGGTCTCCGTGGCAGGAGTCGTGACTACCGGGATCTCCACTCGGGGCGGGCGGTAGCGCACCCCGAAGAACGGGCCCACCGTCATGAGGATCCCGACGAACGCGTCGCGAAGCGCCGAGTCCCGCGGCTTCTCCGTCATCGCGTGTCGTTGTCGCGACTACCGAACACCTTGCGACCGACCCAGCGCACCGGGTCCCAGTCCTTGTCGGCGACACGCTCCTTGAGCGGGATGATCGCGTTGTCGGTGATGTGGATGTGCTCCGGGCACACCTCGGTGCAGCACTTGGTGATGTTGCAGTAGCCAAGTCCGCCCTCGTCGCGAGTCTGCTCGGTGCGATCGAGCACGTCCTTGGGATGCATCTCCAGGCCGGCGACGCGTACGAAGAAGCGCGGCCCGTAAAACTGATCGGAGAGGCCGTGGGTACGGTTGACATGGCAGACGTCCTGGCACAGGAAGCACTCGATGCACTTACGGAACTCGAAGAGCCTGTCGATGTCCTTCTGCTGGATGCGCCACGGTGTCCCGTCGTCCGGGGCTGCCGTGAACGGAGGGATCTCCTTGTTGATCTCGTAGTTGCGCGAGACGTCGCACACCAGGTCCTTGATGAGCGGGAAGGCCTTCATGGGTCGCACCGTGATCGGTCCTTCCGCAAGGTCATCGACGCGTGTCTTGCACATCAATGTCGGCCGCCCGTTGATCTCCGCGCTGCAGGACCCGCACTTGGCGGCCTTGCAGTTCCAGCGCGCCGCCAGGTCCGTGTCGAGGTTGTGCTGGATGTAGTGGATGGCGTCGAGCACCACCATGCCGGTGATCGCCGGCACGTCGTAGGACACGTCTCCCTGCTCGCCGCCGGGAGTCCCCCGGAAGACGTTGAGCGTGATCGTCTCGCCGGTGAGGCCGGGATCGGGAACGTCGTGCTCGGCCGGCGCGGCATCGACTCCCGGCGCGGGCTGCTTCTGGTACAGCGAGGTCATGACGTGCTCCCCAGCGCGGCCGCCGCGGCCGGCATGTTCTCGGGCTTGATGTGTCCCTTGGGAAGCTTCGCAGGGTCGTAGAAGCGGCTGCGGGGCAGCAGCTTGACCAGCTCCTCGGGCATCGCCTGCAGCGGCGCGGCATCGATGGCCATGCCGTCGCCGGCGCGACGCGACACATAGTTGACCTTGCCCTGCTCAGTGTCCTGCTCGAGGAAGTCGAACCGCCACTGCGAACCACGGCTCTCCTCGCGGCGTATGGCGCTGCGCACGATCGCCTCGCTGATGGTGAGCATGAAGGCGACGTCGCGGCAGGTGTGCCATCCGGGGTTGAGGTCGCGGTGCCCGACCACGCGCATGCGTGAGCTCCGTTCGCGCAGCTCGAGGATTGCCGCCAGGGCCCGTTGCAGCGACTCCGCGGTGCGGCCGATGCCGGCGTCATCCTGCATCGCCGCCTGCAGCTCCTCGTGGAGGTGGTACGGGTTCTCGCGGTCGGTCCAGCCGTGGCGGCTGTCGAGCGGATCGTAGAGGCGATCCTGCTCCTCCGCCACCTCGCCCTCGTCGATGGCACGGTCGACGCCCCTGGTGCGGGCGAACTCCGCCGCGGCGACGCCGGCGCGGCGCCCGAACACGAGGATGTCGCCCAGCGAGTTGCCGCCGAGGCGGTTGGCGCCGTGCAGCCCGCCCGCCGCCTCGCCCGCCGCGAACAGTCCGGGCACGGTGGTCGCCGCCGTCTCGGCCTCGACGCGCACACCGCCCATGGTGTAGTGGATGGTCGGCCCCACCTCCATCGCCTCGCGGGTGATGTCGACCGACGCCAGGGCGTGGAACTGCTCGTACATCGAGGGCAGCTTCTTGAGGATGTAGTCGGCCCCGCGGTGGGTGATGTCGAGGAAGGCGCCACCGTGTGGCGAGCCGCGCCCCGCCTTCACCTCCTTGTAGATGGAGCGGGCCACGACGTCGCGTGAGCTCAACTCCTTCTTCACCGGGTCGTACTCGAGCATGAAGCGCTGGTGCTCGCTGTTGAAGAGCAGGCCGCCCTCGCCGCGCACCGCCTCAGTGACCAGGATGCCGCGCGCCCCGGGCGGCCACACCATGCCCGTCGGGTGAAACTGAACGAACTCCATGTCGATGAGGTCGGCGCCGGCGTCGTAGGCCATCGCCGCGCCGTCGCCGGTTCCCTCCCAGCTGTTGCTGGTGTAGCGGTACATGCGGCCCCAGCCACCACTGGCGAGCACAGTGGCGCCCGCCTTGATGACCACGAACTTGCCGTCGTTGCGCCGGTACCCCATGGCGCCGACGACGCGGTCACCATTCTTGAGCAGCCGTGTCAGCGTGTATTCCATGAAGGTCTCGGTGCGCTCGGTGTGCACCAGCTTGTCCTGGCAGGTGCGGATCAGCTCGAGGCCGGTGCGGTCGCCGACATGGGCGAGGCGCTTCCAGCTGTGCGCTCCGAAGGCGCGCTGCATGATGCGCCCGTCTTCGGTGCGGTCGAAGAGGCCGCCCCACCGCTCCAGCTCGTAGACGCGGTCGATCACCTCGTGCGCGTAGATCTCGACCATCCGCCAGTTGTTGAGCAGCTGGCCGCCGAGCATGGTGTCGGCGAAGTGCACCTCCCAGCCGTCATCGCTGTCCACGTTGCCCAGTCCGGCAGCGATGCCGCCCTCGGCCATCACCGTGTGCGCCTTGCCGAGCAGTGACTTGGTGACCACGATGGTTCTGCAGCCCGCCTCGGCCGCGGCAATCGCCGCGCGCATGCCGGCGCCGCCGGCGCCGATGACGAGCACGTCGCACTCGTGGGTGATGTAGCTCTCGAGCGGCATGGTCAGAAGCCGATGTGGGGGTCGGCGAACCAGCCGGCTTGGAGCATGCGGATGTAGACGTCGGCGAGGAGCACCGAGAAGAGGCTCACCCACGCCCACATCGGGTGCCGTCCGTTGAGCACGGTGAGGCCGCGCCACGCCCGGTTGCGCAGGGTGCCGAGCCGCGCGGTCGAGTAGCAGTCCAACCCGCCCCCGGCGAGGTGGCGGAGAGAGTGGCAGCTGAAGGTGTAGCCACTGAGCAACACCACGTTGACGACCAGGATCGCGCTGCCCAGCCCGAAGCCCCACTTGCCGGTGGCGGGGTTGTTGAAGGCAGTCAGCGCGTCGTACCAGAGGAAGCCGAGGATCACAACGGCGACGTACAGGGTGAAGCGATGGAGGTTGTTGAGCGCCATTGGCAACTTCGATTCGCCGCGGTATTTGCGGTGGCGCAACTCACCGAGCGCGCACGCCGGCGGGTCCCAGAAGAAGGACCGGTAGTACGCCTTGCGGTAGTAGTAGCAGGTGCCCCGGAAGGCGAGCGGGCTGAGCAGGATGAATGCAGCCCCGGGGAAAGGCCCGAAGAGCTTGCCGTTGTCGCCGATCTTCGGAGACCAGAAGGGCGAGAGGTACGGACCGATCTCACCGGGCCGGAAGATGAACACCGACACCAGCGCGTAGAGCCCGAAGCCGCCGAGCACGGCCACGACGCTGATCGGCAGCAGCCACCAGGGCTGGTTGCGGCGGAATCGCTCCAGCAGCGTCGGTCCCGGGTGACCGGCGTCGCGCGCCACCGACCTGGCGGTGATCTCGGCCATCTCTCCCCTGACGGCGCCTGCGGCGGCGCATCCGTGCAGAACAAGCGTGAACTCGCTTTGATCGTAGCGAATGCGACATCGATGAAGGTGGAGCCCGGCCAAATTCGCCACCCCCTACTATTGCGTCTTGATCGGCTGACCAAGTCGTGTCAGGCTCCATGGCATCGAACGGATGAGCGCTCCCATGCCGACCGACCGCGACCTTCGCGATCCTGGCTTCGAGCACGATGGCTGCGGCGTCGCCTTTGTGGCCACCACATCAGGCACCGCCACTCACCACATCGTGGCCGCGGCGATGCGCGCGCTCGTCAACCTCGGCCATCGCGGAGCCACCGGCTCCGACCCCGACACCGGCGACGGGGCCGGCATCCTGCTCCAGGTTCCCGACGACTTCCTCCGCGCCAGGGCCGGGGTCGAGCTCCCCCCTGCCGGCGGCTATGGCGTCGGCATGGTGTTCCTCCCGGCGGCGGCTGCGGCGCGCCGCACCGCGCAGGCGCTCATCGCGGAGTGCTGCGCCGACGAGGGCGTGCACCTGCTCGGCTGGCGGGACGTGCCGATCGACGCCACGGTGCCCGGGATCACCGCTCGCAAGGCGATGCCGCGCATCCGCCAGTTCTTCGTCGCCGCAGTCGGGCTCGACGGCGACGCTCTGGAGCGCCGCCTCTACGTGTTGCGCCGAGTCATCGAGTCGCGGGCCTGCGCCGCGGAAATGGACCGCCGCGTCCTCCACATCGCCAGCCTGAGCAGCCGCACACTCGTCTACAAGGGGATGCTCACCGCCGAGCAGCTCGGTCGCTTCTACACGGACCTGCATGACGAGACGACGCGCTCCGCGCTGGCGCTGGTGCACGCCCGCTTCTCGACTAACGTGCTGCCCCGCTGGGACCTCGCCCAGCCGCTGCGCATGTCGGCGCACAACGGCGAGATCAATACCATCCGCGGCAACGCCGCCTGGATGTCGGCGCGGCAGTCGAAGTTCCGCAGCGCACTCTTCGGCGGCGACATCGACAAGATCCGTGACGTCCTCGACGCCGCCGGCTCGGACTCCACGCAGTTCGACAACGCGCTCGAGCTGCTCACCATGTCGGGGCGCTCGATCGAGCACGCCATGATGATGATGATCCCCGAGGCGTGGCAGAGCAACGATCTTCTCGACGATGAGCGCCGTGCCTTCTACGAGTTCCACGCGTCGCTGCTCGAACCGTGGGACGGTCCCGCCGCCATCGCCTTCACCGACGGCCGGCTGGTCGGCGCCTGCCTCGACCGCAACGGCCTCCGCCCGGCGCGCTACCTAGTGACCGACGACGGCCTCGTGGTGATGGCCTCCGAGGCAGGCGTGCTCGACATCCCCGAGGAGCGGATCGTCAAGAAGTGGCGGCTCGACCCCGGCCGGCTGCTCCTCGTCGACACGGAGGCGGGGGCGATCCTCGACGACGGCGCCATCAAGCGCCAGCTCGCCGGCCGCCATCCCTACGGGGAGTGGATCCGCGGCGGCACCGTCCGTCTCGACGAGCTCACCCGGGGCGCCGAGCTGCAGGAGCCGGATTCCGGGACGTTGCGGATCCGCCAGCACCTCTTCGGGTGGACGGATGAAGACCTCCGTCTGGTGGTGGCACCGATGGCGTCCAAGGGCGAGGAGCCGGTCGGGTCGATGGGCAACGACGCGCCGCTGGCGGTGCTGAGCGATCGTCCCCAGCCGCTGTTCGCGTACTTCAAGCAGCTCTTCGCCCAGGTGACCAACCCGCCGATCGACCCCATCAGGGAGGTGTCGGTGATGTCGCTGGCCACCTCTCTGGGCGCCGGCGGGAACATGCTCGAGCAGGGACCTGGCCAGGCGGCGCGGCTGGAGATGGCCCACCCCATCCTCACCAGCTCGGACCTGGCGACGATCCGCCACGTCACCCAGCGGCAATTTCCCGCGGAGACGATCAACGCCGTCTTCCACCGCGCCGGCGGCGCCGACGGGCTGCGCGACGGGCTCGACCGCATCTGCCGTCTGGCCTCCGAGGCGGTGTCCTCGGGGCGCTCCGTTCTCATCGTCAGCGACCGCGGAGCCGACGCGGGCCACGTGCCCATCCCCTCACTGCTGGCCACCGCCGCGATCCACCATCACCTGCTCCGCGAACGCACCCGCACCGGGGTGGGGCTGGTCGTGGAGAGCGGCGAGCCGCGCGAGGTCGCCCATCTCGCACTGCTCATCGGCTACGGCGCCGAGGCGGTCAATCCTTACCTGCTCCTCGACACCGCCGCGGAGATGGCCGCCACCGGCGTGCTCGAGAACCTCGACGCCGCGGCGGCGCAGCGCAACATGATCCATGCACTGCGCAACGGACTGCTCAAGACCATCGCCAAGATGGGCATCTCGACGGCGCTGTCGTACTGCGGCGCCCAGCTGTTCGAGGCCATCGGCCTCGCTGAGGACGTCGTCGACCGCTACTTCACGGGGACCCCGACGCGCATCGGCGGCTCCGGCCTGGACCGTGTCGCCGCGGACGCGCTGAGCCGCCACGGCCGCGCCTTCCCCGCGCGGGGTGCGCCACCGGCCGCGCTCGACCCGGGGGGCAGCTACCAATGGCGCCGCAACGGTGAGAAGCGCGCCTGGAACCCCGAGGTGATCGGCGCCCTTCAGCACGCTGTCCGCTCCGAGTCGAGCGCGGACTTCGCGCGCTACGTAGCGCTCGCCGACCGCGAATCGGCCGAGCGCCGCACCCTGCGCGGCCTGCTCGAGCTGCGCGAGGCGGACACCGCCGTGCCGCTCGACGAGGTGGAGAGCGCCGATACGCTGGTGCACCGCTTCGCCACGGGTGCCATGTCGCTTGGCTCGATCTCCCCGGAGATGCACGAGACGCTGGCGATCGCCATGAATCGCATCGGCGGCCGCTCCAACACCGGCGAGGGAGGCGAGGACGCGGCACGGTTCGAGAGCGACGGCCCGGACTCCCGCCGCAGCGCCATCAAGCAGGTGGCGTCGGCCCGTTTCGGGGTCACCGCCCATTTCCTCATCAACGCCGACGAGATCCAGATCAAGGTCGCCCAGGGTGCCAAGCCCGGCGAGGGAGGTCAGCTGCCCGGCCACAAGGTGGACGTCACCATCGCCCACCTCCGCCACGCCACCCCCGGCGTCGGGCTCATCTCTCCCCCACCCCACCACGACGTGTATTCGGTCGAGGACCTCGCCCAGCTTATCCACGACCTGCGCTCGCTCAATCCCACCGCGCGGATCAGCGTCAAGCTGGTCGCGGAGATGGGTGTCGGACCGATCGCCGCCGCGGTCGCCAAGGCCCGCGCGGACCACATCGTCGTCTCCGGCTACGAGGGCGGCACCGGCGCCGCGCCGCTGTCGTCGCTCACCCACGCGGGGGCGCCATGGGAGCTCGGGCTCGCCGAGGCCCAGCAGACTCTGGTCGCCAACGGCCTGCGCGACCGCGTCGTGCTGCAGAGCGACGGACTGATGCGCACCGGCCGTGACGTCGTCGTGGCTGCGCTGCTCGGGGCTGAGGAGTTCGCCTTCGCCACCGCGCCGCTGGTCGCAGCCGGCTGCGTGATGATGCGCGTCTGTCACCTCAACACCTGCCCAGTCGGCATCGCCACCCAGGATCCCGACCTGCGGGCGCGCTACACGGGTCGCGCTGAGCACGTGGTCACTTTCATGCGCTTTCTCGCCGAGGACGTTCGTCGCTGGATGTCGCGGCTCGGGGTTCGCCGCTTCGAGGACCTGGTGGGACGCGTCGAGCTGCTCCGCCAGGTGGACAGCAGCGGCGACGTCGACCTTGCCCGATTGCTTGTCGCACCCGGCGAACCGCGCCATTTCCAGCCACGTGCCGCTCACGCCTGGCAGGGCGACGTCGATGAGCGGGTCATCGCGTTCGCCGGCGAGGCGCTGGAGAGCGGCAACCCGCTGCAGCTGCGCATGCGGGTGAGCAACCGCGACCGCAGTGTCGGAGCGCGTCTCAGCGGCGAGGTGGCCATGCGCCACGGCGCGGCGGGGCTGCCCCCGGACACCATCCGCGTCAACCTCCAGGGAAGCGCCGGGCAGTCGTTCGGGGCCTGGCTGGCGGGCGGCATCACGCTGACCGTGCAGGGCGAGGTCAACGACGGCTGCGGCAAAGGCCTCAGCGGCGGTCGCATCGTGGTGGTCCCCCCCGCCAACGCCAATCGGCCTGCCGATGACAACGTCATCGCCGGCAACGTGCTGCTCTACGGAGCGACGTCGGGGGAGCTCTACGCCCGCGGCGTCGCCGGCGAGCGGTTCGCGGTGCGCAACAGCGGCGCTCACGCCGTCGTCGAGGGGACCGGCGACCACGCTCTCGAGTACATGACCGGCGGCGTGGTGATCATCCTCGGGCGCACCGGGCGCAACGTCGCCGCCGGGATGAGCGGCGGCCTCGGCTACGTGCTCGACGTCGACGGCCGCTTCACGCAGCGCTGCAACACCGACATGGTGCGGCTGGTCGACGTCGACGAGGACACCGATGGCGAGACGGTGCGCAAGCTTCTCGAGCATCACCTCTCCTACACCGGCAGCCCGGTCGCCGAGGAGCTGCTCGAGGGCTGGCCGCAGTCGTTGCAGCGATTCGTCAAGGTGCTCCCGATCGACTACGAGCGAGCGATGGCCGCGCGCCCGGTGAAACTCGAGGTGGCGGTGTGAGCGTGCGCCGCGACTTCCTCGAGGTGCCACGGCGCACCTCGCCGTACCGCGCCGTCGCCGACCGCGTCCGCGACCATCGCGAGCTGATCCACCCGCTGCCACTGGCGACTGTGGAGGCGCAGGCGGGACGCTGCATGGACTGCGGGGTGCCCTTCTGCCACAACGCCTGTCCCCTCAACAACCTGATCCCCGAGTGGAACGGTCTGGCCCGCACCGGCGACTGGCGCGGCGCCTCCGCCAACCTGGCCACCACCAACAACTTTCCCGAGTTCACCGGCTGGCTGTGTCCGGCGCCGTGCGAGCCCGCCTGCGTGCTCGCCATCGGTGGTGACGCGGTGAGCATCAAGGAGATCGAGCGCACCACCATCGAGACCGCGTTCGCCAACGGCTGGATCCACCCCGAGCCACCGGCCTTCCGCACCGGGCGCAGCGTCGCCGTGGTCGGCTCCGGACCGGCCGGGTTGGCGGCGGCGCAGCAGCTCAACCGCGCCGGCCATCGGGTGGTGGTCTACGAGCGCGCCGACCGGCCCGGCGGGTTGCTCCGCTATGGCATCCCCGACTTCAAGATGGGCAAAGGGCTGCTCGACCGCCGCCTCGACCTGCTCAGCGCCGAGGGCATCACCTTCGAGTGCAACTACGACTGCGGCGTCGACGTGAGCGGCGAGGAGCTCCTCGAGCGTCACGACGCGGTCGTGCTGGCGGTCGGTGCGGAGCGGGCGCGGGACGTCGAGCTCCCGGGACGCCACCTCGACGGCATCCACCTCGCCATGGACTACCTCACCGGCCAGAACCGTCGCGTCGCCGGTGCGCCGGACGAGGTGATCAGCGCCGCCGGCCGCAACGTGGTGATCATCGGCGGCGGCGACACCGCGGCGGACTGTCTCGGTGATTCCCATCGTGAGGCCTGCGCATCGGTGCAGCAGCTGGTCATCTACCCCGAGCCACCGCGCGTGCGACCGGCGTCGAACCCGTGGCCGCAATGGCCGTTGGTGCTGCGCAACCACGCCGCCCACGAGGAGGGTGGGGTGCGCGCCTTCGGCGTCGAGGTTATGGGTTTCGAGGGCGAGGCCGGCGGCCGGGTGCGCGGCATTACCGTCGTCGAGGTCGATCGCGGCCGGGACGGCTCTAGCAGCCGCGGCCTCCTCCGGCGTGCCGGCACGGAGCGCGTCATCGAGGCGGATCTGGTGCTCCTCGCCATCGGCTTCAGCGGGGTGCGCGAGTCCCCGCTGTTCGAGCAACTCGGCGTCGAGCTGGTCGACGGCACGCGCATCGCGGTCGACGGCGGCCTGCGCGCCGGCCGCGAGGTGACGGCGGGGGGTGATGCCGTCCTCGGTGCTGCGCTGGTGGTCGACGCCATCGCCCAGGGCCGGCGCGCTGCCGCCACGTGTGACCGCCTGCTCCAGGAGGAGTTCCAGGCGGCCGCGGTCTGAGATGCCCGCCTTCCTCGATCACCCCACCCCGATCGCGATCGCCCATCGCGGGGGCGCCGAGGAGCTTCCCGAGAACACCCTGCCGGCGTTCGACGCCGCCATCGAGCTCGGCTACCTCCATCTCGAGACCGACGCCCACGTCAGCAGTGACGGCGTCGTCTTCTCATTCCACGATCACGTGCTCGAGCGGGTCACCGATCGCCGCGGCAGGCTTGTCGACCTCACAGCTGCAGAGATCCTCACCGCCGACGCCGCCTACCACTTCAGCCCCGACGGCAACACGTTCCCACACCGCGGCACCGGCATCCGGGTCCCCACGATGGAGGAGGTGCTGACCCGCTGGCCGGGCGTTTTTGTCAATATCGACACCAAGTCGGACGCCGTCGTCGAGCCGCTTGTGGAGCTGTTGCGCCGCCTCGATGCCGTCGACCGCGTCTGCATCGGGTCGTTCTCCGACGACCGATTGCGCCGGGTGCGGCGGCTCTGCGGTGGGGCGATCTGCACCTCGATGGGACCGGCAGGGATCACCGCCGCCTGGCTGGCCTCGCGCAGCGGCAGGATGCCACGGTTGCGGGCCGACTGCGTGCAGGTGCCGGTGCGGGCGCGCCGGCTGGTGGTGGTCGATCGCCGTTTCCTCGACGCCGCCCACGCGGCCGGGCTGCAGGTCCACGTCTGGACGATCGACCACGCCGCCGAGATGACCGAGCTCCTCGAGCTCGGCGTCGACGCGATCATGACCGACCGTCCCCGGCTGCTCCGCGAGGTGCTCGTCGCCCGCGGTCAGTGGCATGGCGCTGCGCTGGCGCGGGCATAACCTACGCGCATGCTGCCCAGCGATCCCGGCGCCCGACACATCCCGCCCCCGCAGCGCGAGGACTGGTACAGCGGCGACGAGCATCTCCGCTGGCTGCTCCGCGACAGCGTCGGAGAGGCGGTCTGGCCGGTGGCGGACGCGGCGCTGGCCGAGCTCGGTGCGCTGGTGCCGCAGCGCGTCGAGCCGCTGGCGGTTGCCGCGGACCGCCACCCGCCGGTGCTGCAGCAGTACGACGCCCGCGGTGCACGCGTCGATGTCATCGACTTCCATCCCGCCTACGACGAGCTGATCAATACCGTGCTCGGCTTCGGAACTGTGCGCTCCGCGCACCTGCCAGGCTGGCGCGGCCTGCCGGGGGTGGCACCGCGCGCGCTGGTCAGCGCGGTCTCCTACATGTTCCTGCAGGCCGACCAGGCGATCACCGGCTGCCCAGTCGGGATGATGGACGCAATGGCGCGCTGCCTGGCGCGCAACGACCCAGCCCTGGCCGAGCGTTTCGTCTCACGCATCGCCGACGACACCGGGGCGCACATCACCTCGGCGATGTTCCTCACCGAGAAGGCGGGCGGCTCCGACGTCGGCGCCAACGAGACCGTGGCCGTGCGCGACGACGACGGAGGCTGGCGTCTGCATGGCGAAAAGTGGTTCGGCAGCTGCCCGCAGTCAGACCTCGTGCTGGTGATGGCCCGCCCCGAGGGCGCGCCGGCGGGGCCCGCCGGGCTCGGGCTCTTTCTCATGCCGCACGTGCTCGATGACGGCAGCCGCAACGCCATCCTCATCCACCGCCTCAAGAACAAGTTCGGCACTCGCGCGATGGCGTCAGGCGAGGTTGGCCTGCGCGGCGCCTTCGCCTGGCAGGTCGGCGCGCTGGATCGCGGCATGCGCCAGATGATGGACATGGTGTCGCTGACCCGCGTCGGCATCGTAGCCGCCACCGCCGGAGCGATGCGGCGGAACACCGTCGAGGCTCTCGACCACACCGCTCAGCGCCGGACCTTCGGGGGAATCCTGCAGACCCATCCGCTGATGCGCGACAGCCTTGCCGAGCTGGTCGTGGACTCCACCGCGGCGCTCACCGCGACCGTCGCGGTCAGCGAGCTCCTCGACAAGGCGGATGCCGGCGACTCAGAGGCCGGGGGCGCGCTGCGCCTGCTCACCCCGCTGTTCAAGGGCTACTTCACCGAGCGCGCCCGCATCTGCGGCGGCGACGCCATGGAGATCCGTGGCGGCAACGGCTTCATCGAGGACTGGCCGGACGCACGCATGCTGCGCGACGTGTCCGTGCACGCCATCTGGGAGGGCTCGGGCAACGTGATTGCGCTCGACGTGCTGCGCGCGCTGCGGCACGGTGCGGGGCCGCATTTCCTCAGTGACCTCGAGCGCCGCGCCGAGGGCGCTGGGGAGCGGGGCCCAGCGTCAGCGCTGGCCGCGCCGCTGCTCGGCGAGATCCACGCACTGGCGCACACGCTCGACCGGCTCGCCGCCGAGGATCCGATCGCACAACAGCTGCCCATCCGCCGCCTGGCCCGGCGCATGGCCATCCTCGCGGTGGGTACACGACTCGCTGAACAGGGGAACCGCTTCGCCGCCGAAACGAGCAGCGGCCGCCTCGCCTGGATCGCCGCGCGCTTCGTGGCACGGTTGGGCGGCGAACCACTGGTCGATGAAATCGCCTCCGACGCACGCTGGCTGGAGCATGCAGAGCACATCCTCAACGGGGGCCCTGTGCCAGTCGGCGTGGGAGTTTCGCTGTCAGCGGCAGTTGCCGCCGCCCTCGCCGCGCGCCTGGATGACGCCCGAGTCGTCATCTGAGCCGACGCGTCGGCGCCGCTGTCGGTGGCTGGATGGGGTGGCTAGAGGGATTTGAACCCTCGACCTCCAGGGCCACAACCTGGCACTCTAACCAGCTGAGCTATAGCCACCATGAAGCTCAGCGATTATATGGGGCACACTGGCCGCGCCCCCGTAGCTCAGCGGATAGAGCAGCCGCCTTCTAAGCGGTTGGTCGCAGGTTCGATTCCTGCCGGGGGCGCTCTTGCCGGGGGCGCTCTACCCTCATGCTGAATCCAGTTGCCGCGTCCGCCTCGCAGCCGAATGCCTTCCCAACCGCCTCCTAATCACGAAGCCCCGCGAGTTCTTCGAGCTCTTTGACCGCACCCTCGACAAGACCATCGGCCTCGAGACCATGTGCGTCGGCGGCGGCATGGGCATGGCCATGATCGTCGAGCGCCTCAACTGAGGCGCACACCGCGCCGGGCCGAGCGTAGCGCAGCCCTGTCGCGATCAGGGCCGCCGATCACTCACGGTGCTGACAGCAAACAGCACGCGACAGGAACACGCGCGCTACGGCAGAGCCGCGAACACTGACCCCACGGTGCCGATCTGTCCCGGGCCGTACCATCTGCTGCCGATGCGCCAGAACAGATACAGCGTGTTGGAAGGCCCCTCCACGGCGAGGTCGACGTTGCCGCCTGCTTCGACAACGACCGATGGCGCGGAGTACGAGCTTGCGTTGGAGCCCGGGATGGTCGCCCCGCCCCACCCGCCGTTGTCGATGTAGAAGTCGAGGCGGTGGCCGAATCCCTGTGAAGCAGCGTACGTGACTGTGCCAAAGGAGGCGACAGCGGGCGCGGAGAACGTTGTCCCCGGGGCACCGACCCGTGTCGTGCCCGATGCGCTGTGGGCATCGAGCGAGTTTCCCGGGCCCTGATACAGCGTGACCGCAGGCGTGCTCGCCGCTGCGGAGTATTGCTGGTCGACTTGCGACCACGCGTTCGGTCCGGACCACGAGCCGCCGCTGTGCTCGCTGTACTGCTGCAGCGCAGCGTCCCCGCTCTGCACCACCGCTTCGAGCGTCTGCGGCGCCGAGCCGACCAGCGCCAGCGCCGGAGCGCCGAAGGTGGAGTTCGCGGCTCCGAGCCCACCGGGCCCGTACCACTTGCTGGCAGCGTTCCAGAAGACGTACAGGCTGTGCGACGGCCCCTGCACGGCGATGGTGATGTGCCCGTTGGGGTCGATCGTCATCGACGGCGTTGAGTACGTCGATCCAGGTGGGCCCACTTGGCCCGGTCCATACCACCGGTCAGAGATGTACCAGTACAGGTCGAGCGTGTTGCTCGGACCCTCGACGGCGACGTCAAAGTTGCCGTTGCCCTCGGCGACCACGGCGGGCCCCGAGAACGCCGCGCCGGGCCCTTCCAGCCCGACCGGCCCGTACCACCCGCCGTCCGAGCTCCAGTAGAGGCGCAGCGAATTGTCCGGTCCCCTGACGGCGATGTTGATGCTGCCGGTGGTCGGGGAGACAGCCTGTGTCACCGCCGCACCGCCGGGGCTCACCACGATGGCCTGGGCGTGGAAGAGCGCGAAGGCGTTCTCGAATGCCGCCATTGCGTAGGTGTGCAGCTGCCCGTCGGCTGGGTCCGCGAGTGTCACGGTGCTCGAGCCGTAGTCGAAGCCCACGAGCGTCTGGGCGTGGTCACGGTGCGAGTACCAGACCTGCCGGCCGTCCCACGCCGTCCAGTACCCAACCGACGCGGGCGCGAGCAGGTGAGGCACGCGGACGACGACAGGATGCCCTGCGGCCACGGCCTTGTAGAGCTGCGCCGGTTGCCAACCCTCCCCACCCTCGGCGGAGGCCCCATTGTCACTCGCCGCCTTGACGATGGGCGGGTAGTAGACACCGTAGCCGGTGATCACGAAGTTGCCGTCGACGTTGCCGACGAAGGTCTGATAGGGGTCACCCCACTGCGCCGGCGCCCCGTTGCGCATCACCGGCGCGCGGAGATCCGTCCCGAACTGCGCCAGGAGCGTCGCCTGGCTGACGTTGATGCCGACAGCCGACAGCGCCATCTGGAGCGCCGCCGCCTCGCAGTCCAGCGCGTGCTGCTGGGTGACCGGGGTGACCGCGATGGTTGCCGAGTCGGTCGACGCGCGAGCCACCGTCGGCGCACTCAACACCAGTGGGACAGTCGCGATAGCGGCAAACAGTGCGACGGCGACGACGAGCGTCCGGTGCGAACGGACTGACCGCAGCACGGCATCACCGCTCCCGTTGGCCATGGTCGCAGTCTCTCGCTCTTCAGGGCGCCGCGACGTGCCTGACACCGGACTGCGACAAACCGCGTCCGTGAGCGTCCATGACACAGCGGACGTCGCTCCGTCCGTCAGTGCCAAACGACTCGCGCCCCGGTTCGACACCGGCGCTGGCAGATGGGCGCGCACCGGCGTAGGGACGCTTGAAGGTAGGTTGCCAACCATGCCTGACGGAGTGAATGCCACCAAAGGCGCCGCGGCTCGGCTCTGCAAGTGGGAGACAACTTGGTTGGGCGCGGACCTTCATTGGGCCGGAAGGACGGTCCTTCTCTCCGGAGCAGTCCCCACAGCATCTGGCGGCTGACGTTTCTCGGAGCCTCAGGAATCGGTGGCGCCGATTCCCTATCTCGCGCCTTCCTTTCGTCCGGATCGGCAGAGTGTCACCCTTGGTGCTCACAACTGTGCCTTCTTCGCCACAGTCCCGGCTGCGGGCGGCCTTGACCATGAGGTCATGGCCGCCCCTCGTCTCGTAACAAACCTCCGCGTCCGCTGGTGGTCAGTCGCCTGCGGGGTCGCAATGGCGGTCTCAGTTGCTTTCGTAGCTGGCCTGCTGACCGGAGGAGCCGGGGCCTATACCTATCTCGACAACATCATGGAGACAATTTCCGCATTCTTCGCCGCGTCGGCGTGCGTCGTTGCGGCGGTGCGCCACAGCGGGCGCGTGCGCCTGGCGTGGACGCTCATGGCCATGTCGGCGCTGTCCTGGGGGTTTGGCCAGTCAGTGTGGGATTGGTTCCAGATCGTCCGAGGCGTGCAGGTGCCATTCCCCTCGGCCGCGGACGCCGGCTACCTGCTGGCCGTGCCATTCGCCATCGGCAGCGTCCTCGCCTTTCCAGTCGCTTCGGAGCGAGCCCGCACCTTCATCCGCACTCTCCTCGATGGCCTACTCATCGCCGTTGGCCTGTTGGTCGTCAGTTGGGACACGACGCTGGGCGCGGTGTACCGGGCCGGGGCGACCTCCCCCATGGGAATGGTCCTCAGCCTCCTCTACCCGGTCAGCGACGTCGCGATCGTCACGATGATCCTGGTACGCCTGAGCCGGGTGCCGCGCACCGGTCGGACGCCGCTGCTCTTCATGGCTGCGGGCCTCATGGCAGCGGCCGTCGCGGACAGCCAGTTCGCCTACCTCACCGCGAGCAACACCTACGGCTTCGGCAATGTCCTCGACGCCGGTTGGGTTGTCGGATACATTCTCGTCGGGCTCGGCGCCTTGAGGACGGTGCAGCGGCCGCTGCACGGCAGAGCGCCATCGGTGCTGCCGTCGCGCTTCAGCGCCGTGCTTCCCTACGTTCCATCGGCGGCCGCGCTGGGCGTGACCATCGCTCAGAAGACGACGACCGGCAACATCGATGAGTTCACCTTCTGGACGGTCCTGAGCCTCATCGGCCTGGTCCTGGTGCGCCAGTACCTGCTGGGCCTCGACAACGCACGACTGTTGCGAAGCCTCAGTGCGCGTGAGCGCGACCTCGCTCATCAGGCCCATCACGATGCGCTGACTGGCATGCCCAACCGCAAGTTCTTCCACGACTCCGTCGCTTATGCGCTCGAGCGGGGCAAACCGAGCCGGACACCATGCGTGGTCATGTTCATCGACCTCGACGAGTTCAAGACCGTCAACGACACGCACGGGCACGGGGCCGGCGACCGCGTGCTCGTCGCCGTTGCCGAGCGCCTGCAGGGAGCCGTGCGCCCGCACGATGTCGCGGCGCGGTTAGGCGGTGACGAGTTTGCGATCCTGCTCAACCGCGCACCAGACGCGGCGCAACTCGAGGCAATCGGCCGGCGGATCCTGCACTCGCTGCGCGAACCGCTCGTGATAGACGGCTTCGTATGCTCGACCCGCGGCACCGTCGGGGTCGCGATTTCCGAGCGCAGCGCCGACACGTGCGACGAACTCCTGCGGCGCGCCGACATCGCGATGTACGCCGCCAAGCGCGAGGGTAAGGATCGAGTCGGGATGTACAGCGAGGTCGCCGCGTAGTTGGCTGGCACGGATTTCGACGCCCAGCGCTGGCCGCACCGTTCTCTTTGCCGGACCATCATCCACACTCCGCCGCGGGCAGCTGGGCTGGACGCGACGGGCCGCCGGCATGGTTGCATCGTGCAGGTCGTCGTCTGGCCAGAACGCGGGCTCGTCTGCCAGCAATGCGGTGCGCGCGACTTAGCGCTACCCGGTACCTCAGCCGACTCCGTGGCTGCTGTCCCTTAATCCGTGTATCGGGCCCTGTCGCCACCATCAGCATACCGCCAAGGTGGGGACTTGCCGCAAGCGGCCCCGACCTGCCTCACTTCCAATCGTGAGCACAGGACATGACGTGGTGATCGCCGGCGGTGGGCCAACCGGCCTGATGTTAGCGGCGGAGCTGACCTTGGCCGGCATCGATGTTGTCGTCGTCGAACGACGCGCAAGCCAAGCGCTGCACGGGTCGCGGGCCGGCGGACTGCACTCCCGCACCATCGAGGTGTTGGACCAGCGCGGCGTTGCCGACCGATTTGTCTCTGCGGGAAAGAGGTATCCGAGCGTTGGCTACGCGCAGACCCGGTTGGACATCAGCGACTTCCCCACGCGGCACAACTACCTCCTGGGCCTGTGGCAGCGCGACATCGAGCGCATTCTGGCCGGCTGGGTCGAGGAGCTCGGAGTTCGGGCGCTGCGCAGCCGCGAGGTTGCCGGCTTCACGCAGGACGACGCGGGCGTCGATGTCGCGCTCGCCGGCGGCAGCTCACTGCGTGCGGGGTTTCTCGTCGGCTGCGACGGGGGCGCAGTGTGGTCCGCGAGGCGGCGGAGATCGAGTTCGCTGGCTGGGACGCGACCACCAGCTGGATGATCGCGGAGGTCGAGATGACCGAGGAGCCCGAGGTGGGTGTGCGTCCTGAGGGCGGTGGCATCGGTCCGGTCAATCGGGAGATCGGGGGAAGTCCGTATGGCGTGGTACTCAGGGAGCAGCAAGCCGAGCACGCCACCGAGCCGACACTCGACGATCTTCGTGCGGCGCTCACCGCCATCTATGGGACGGATTACGGCGCGCACAGCCCGACCCGGATCTCGCGCTTCAGCGACCTGACCCGCCAGGCAGTGTCCTACCGGAAGGGCCGTGTGCTGCTGGCCGGGGACGCCGCGCATGTGCATCCGCCACAGGGGGGACAGGGGCTGAACGTTGGGGTGCAGGATGCGGTGAATCTCGGCTGGAAACTGGCCCAGGTGGTCAAGGGAACATCACCCGCAAGCCTGCACGACACGTATCACGCCGAGCGGCATCCGGCCGGTGCGCGGGTGTTGCACAACACCATGGCGCAGGTGGCACTGGCGACGCCCGATGATCGCCACCAGGCGTTGCGGGAGCAACTGGGTGAGCTGCTGAGCATGGACGAGGCGCGCCGGTACCTCGCCGGGATGCTGAGTGGGCTCGACGTTCACTACGACGTCGGCGGAGGACATCCACTGCTCGGTCGGCGTATGCCAGACCTCGACGTGCAGACCGCCGCTGGCCGCACGCGCGTCTTCGCCCAGCTGCACGACGCGCGCCCTGTGCTGCTGAACTTGGGTGAGCCCGGCGGGGTTGACATCGCGCCGTGGGCCGATCGAGTGCGATTGGTCGAGGCGTCCTATGCAGGCGAGTGGGTGCTGCCGGTCATCGGGGCAGTCGCTGCTCCGCTTGCGGTGCTGGTCCGGCCCGACGGCCATGTCGCCTGGACGGGCGGACGCAGCGACGCGGCGCTGCCTCGCGCCCTCGACAGGTGGTTCGGGGCTGGCGCGCCGGCGTAGGCGGCGGTGTACTACTGGCCGCCCCTCATGGGGCCGCGGTCACTCGCGTTGCCGACGCTACCTCTGGATCATGTTGTCGCGACCCGCAGCCGGCCTGCAATTGTGGTGCCGCTGCCCACTGCCGAGGTCACCGTGATCTCGCCACCGAGCGCATCGAAACGGTCTGCCATGTTGACCAGCCCAGCGCCCTTCTTGGTGGCGGTGACATCAAACCCCACGCCGTCGTCCGTGATCTCGAAGCGCAGCTCGCCGGACTCATCGCGCATCTGGATCACCGCCTCTGTTGCGCGAGCGTACTTCTGGATGTTCTGGAGCGCCTCGAGGCAGCAGAAGTACACCGCCGCCTCGGTCTCCTGCGAGTAGCGGCCGATCCCTGCCGCGTGGACCGTCACCGCCAGCGTGGCCTTGCGCGCCTGCGATTGCAGGGCAACTTCGAGTCCCTTGTCGGCGAGCAGCGGCGGGAAAATGCCGCGGGCCAGGTCACGGAGCGTCTCGAGAGCCTCGTCGGCATCGCGCTTGAGCTGACCAAGGGTCGTCATCGCCTTCTCGGGATCGCGAGCCATGAGCATCTCGGCGAGGCCGATCTTCACCTTCAGCGCCACCAGGTGCTGCTGGGCGCCGTCGTGGAGGTTACGCTCCAGCCGGCGCCGTTCCTCGTCCTGCGCGGTCACCAATCGCTGACGCGACGCGCGGAGATCCACAAGGCGGGCCTGGAGGTCGCCGGTCAGCCCGACGTTCTTGAGCACCAGGCCGGCCTGGGACGCCAGGTGCGAGAGCAGGTTCTCCTCGACCGGCGTCAGCGTTTCGCCGATCCGCTTGGCGACGCTGAGCGCCCCCAACAGATCGCCCTGGTGGCGGACCGGCACGATCACTCCTCCGTCAACGGATGGCAGCGTGCCGTTCTTCGCAGCCATGGCGTCGCGGCGCGGGGCATCGACCGGCCACACGGCGACCTCACGCCACGTGCCACTGCTGCGCAGCCAGACGTCGGCACGCTGAGCGCCGGTGCCCTCGGCCAGCACCCGTGCCATGCGTGGCATCACGTCCTCGGTGGTGTACGACTCTGCGACGCGCTCGGAGAACTGCGCCAACACCTCGTACGGCGTGGCGCGCTCACCGTACACAAGTCGATTGGCGACCCTCTGCATCCGCTCACGGACCGGTTGGAACCCCACTGCCACAATGGCCGTTGCCACGATCGACAGGGCCAGGTTGGGTTTGCCGCCTCCACCGGCGATCGCTCCGACACCGACGGCGATGCCGACGTACACGCCGGTGATGAAGAGCGCGAGCGCCGAATACACCAGCGCGCGGCTGATGACCACGTCGATGCCGTAGAGGCGGTATTTGAGGATCGCCACGGCCATTGCAGCGGGCAGGCCGACCAGGAAGATGGCGAGGTAGAGCGGCCCCGCCACGTCTGGGAAGGCGCCGTTGAACACGGCGAGGTCGATGAAGTGCACCGCGAAGGCGGGTGCGACCGGGGCCGCGACGAACCCCACCCATTTGAGCTGTTCTCTGCGCTCGCCGCTGGACTGGAAGAGGCGCAGCACCGCGGCCACCACGGCGAGGATGAGCGCGGCGCCGGACAGGAACCAGCCGGCTGTCTGTGCCATCGCGGCGATACCATTGTCGGGATCCACCAGCACTCCGGTGGGATTGTTGACCGGGAGAAAGAGATTGCCGACGACGCCGCGGTCGGCGGGAGCGATGTGGCCCTTGGTGAGCATGAAGGCGAGGGTCAGAACCGCGCTGCCCACGACCGCCAGCACCAGCACGGCCCGCCACGTGCGTCCCTGCTTGAGCCCGTCGGGAAAGAACAGGAACACCATGGACAGGCCCACCGGGAACGCGGTGAAAAACACCCACTGGCTGAGCCACGCGACCAGCTCTCGCAGTGGCAGGGCTGACCGCGTCGTCAGGTACGCGTAGATCGCGTACTCACTGGTGAGCTGCGTGATCAACGCCCCCACGGTGAGGTACAGGAAGATCCTGCCGACCTGGTTGCCGGGCTGCCTCGACAGGATCAGGACGCCGGCAAGGCCGTAGGTGAGCACGAACAGAGTGCCGAGCCCCACCCCCTGCGTGGGCGACTGCCAGGTTGCGTGGTTGGCGATCTGCAGCAGCTCGCCGGCTGCTCCTCCCGCCACAAGACAGACCCAGACCAGGAGCGGACGGCGTTGCAGCAGTGTCCTGCTCGCTTCCATGCCGTCAGTGTCAGTCAACGTCACCTGCGCGGCAAACCGGGTGGGGCCACCTTTTCGCGGGCGCCTGCACCTGCGCAAGGGGGATGCCTGCCCCACCGTCGCGGGCCGATGCCGCGTCTCACCTACTCCGGAGTCACGTAGGCCGCGCTCAGCCCACCGTCCACCAGGAAGGTGGCGCCGTTGACGTACGACGACTCATCGCTGGCCAGGAAGAGCGCCGCGCTGGCAATCTCTCGCGCGGTCGCCAGCCGGCCCATGGGCAGGTGAACGCGGCGGCGCTCGTACGCCGCAGGATCGTCGCTGAACAGGCGCATCAGCAATGGCGTCTCCACCGGGCCGGGGCAGAGCGCGTTGACGCGCACCCCCCGGCGTGCGAACTGCACCGCCAGCTCGCGGCTCATCGACAACACCGCCCCCTTGGACGCGGTGTACGCGATCTGCGACGTTGCCGCGCCCATGAGCGCGACGAACGAGGCGACGTTGATGACCGAGCCGCCGCCACGGTCCAGGAGCCGCGGGATGCCGAACTTGCAGCAGAGGAAGACGCCCCTGGCGTTGACAGCGTGCACGCGGTCCCAGGCATCTGGCTCGGTGGTCAAGATCGAGTCGTCGTCGGGGGGCATGATTCCGGCGTTGTTGTAGAGCACGTCGACGCCGCCGAAGCGACGCGTGGCGGCGTCGTACAGAGCCTCCACACTGCCGGCGTCGCTGACGTCAACCTTCTCGAACACGGCCTCACGACACTCCGCCGCGGTCTTCTCCCCACTCTCGGCGCTCACGTCTGCGACCACCACCGATGCGCCCTCCTCCGAGAAGAGCAGCGCCGCCTCGCGGCCGATGCCGCCGGCGGCACCGGTGATCACCGCCACCTTGCCGTCGAGTCGGCCCATCAGGAGTCCGTCGCCAGGAACACGTTCTTCACCTCCGAGTACCCGTCCATCGCCTGCATGCCCAGCTCCCGGCCGAAACCCGACTGCTTGAATCCGCCGAATGGGGTGGCCACGCGCACCGACGTGTTGGCGTTGACCGAGATGACGCCCGTGTCGATGGCGCGCACCACGCGCAGAGCCCGCGCCCCGTCCCTGGTCCACACGGACCCGGAGAGGCCGTATGGCGTGTCGTTGGCGATGCGCACCGCCTCTGCCTCATCCTCGAACGGGATCACCGCCAGGACGGGGCCGAAGACCTCCTCCTGGGCGACGCGATCCGTGTTGCTCGCCTCGATCACCGTACACGGGTACCAGAAGCCGGGGCCGTCAGGAGCGTTGCCCACGAACAGCGGTGTTCCCTCGACGAATGACGACACCGTTTCCCGATGCTGCTCGGAGATGAGCGGGCCCATCTCGGTGTCCTCCTTCTCCGGGTCACCCACCTTGACGCGCGCCACCGCTTCGACCAGCTGGGTCACGAAGGCGTCGTACGCGGAGCGTTGCACGAGCACGCGCGATCGCGCGCAGCAGTCCTGACCCGCGTTGCCGAACACGGCGCCAGGCGCCGCCGCCGCCGCCTTCTCGATGTCCGCGTCAGCGAACACCACACTTGCCGACTTCCCGCCCAGCTCCAGCGAGACACGCTTGACCGTGGCGGCCGCGCCGCGCATGACGCGCGCACCCACCTCCGTCGATCCCGTGAAACTGATCTTGGAGACGTCGGGGTGCTCGACGAGGCGCTCGCCGACCACGCGCCCTGGGCCGACAACCACGTTGAAGACCCCCTCGGGGATCCCCGCGTCCAGGGCGAGCTCGGCGAGGCGCAGCGCCGACATTGGGGTCAGCTCGGCAGGTTTGAGCACCACGGTGTTGCCGCACGCCAGCGACGGGCCGAGCTTCCAGCTCGAGATGTTGAGCGGAAAGTTCCAGGGAACGATCAGGCCGACGACGCCGAGCGGCTCGTGGAAGGTCATGTCGACGCCGCCCGCCACCGGGATGGTCTGGCCGTGGTGCTTGTCGATCGCCCCCGCGTAGAAGTGGAAGACGTCGGCCACCATGCCCACCTCGGCGCGCGAGTCCGAGATCGGCTTGCCCACATTGCGGGTCTCCAGCCGGGCCAGCTCCTCGCCGTGCTCCTCCACCAGGGAGGCGAGGCGGCGCAGCAGCCGGATGCGGTCGTTCGGCGCAAGGGCGCGCCAGCGTGGGAAGGCCGCGGCCGCACGCGCGACGGCGCGATCCGTCTCCTCGACGCCGGCCTGGTGGAGCTCCGCCAGCGACTGCGCGGTCGCCGGGTTGATGACCTGCAGTGTCATCCGCGCTCGAAGAGCCTCTTGCGCTCGTACTCAGTCACGACGGTGTCGAACAGTCGCTGCTCGGTCCGCGCGTAGTTCAGGTAATGGTCGACAACCTCGTCGCCGAGAGCAGCACGCGCGATGCGTCCCCCCTCGAGCGCGGTCACGGCGTCGCGCAGGGTGCTCGGAAAGCGATCCATGTCGGAGACGTAGGCGTTGCCGGCAAATGCGGGCGGCAGTTCCAGCTTCTGCTCGATCCCGTGCAGGCCGGCGGCGAGGATCGCGGCAAACGCAAGATAGGGATTGGCGTCCGCACCAGGGATGCGGTTCTCGATGCGCAGCGCCTGCCCGTGGCCGACCACTCGAAATGCGCAGGTGCGGTTGTCGTATCCCCAGGCCAGCGTGGTGGGCGCCCAGCTGCTGGCAGCGTAGCGCTTGTACGAGTTGATGTTGGGGGCGAAGAAGACGGCGAGCTCGGCGCTGGCCGCCAGCTGCCCGGCGAGGTAATGCTGGAAGAGCTCAGGCTCGCCGTCGAAGGCGTTGCGGCCGCCGACCCAGAGGCTCGAATGGATATGACAGGAGCTGCCGATCCAGGTGTGATCGGGCTTGGCCATGAAGGTAACGGAACGCTCGTGTTGGTTGGCCATCTCCTTGATGCCGTTCTTGTAGATGGTGTGGTTGTCGGCCATGCTGACGGCGTCGCTGAAGCGGAAGTTGATCTCCTGCTGGCCGGGCCACGCCTCACCCTTCGATGTCTCCACCTTGATGCCCGCCGCGTGCATGCCGTTGCGCACTGCGCGGATGAATGGCTCGTCGTAGCTGGTGGCGAGGATGTGGTAGTCGAGGATGTATGGGACCGAGGGGGTGAGGTCGCGGTAGCCCTGGGCGTGCGCCTGCGCGAAGGTCTCCTTGAGCAGGTAGAATTCCAGCTCACTGCCGAACATCGGCTCGAAGCCGAGCGCGCGGGCACGCTCCACCTGCGCTTTGAGGACCTGGCGCGGCGACGGTCGCACCGGGGTGCCGTCATTCCAGGCGACGTCGGTGAGCACCAGCGCGGTGCCTTCCAGCCAGGGGATCCGACGCATCGTCGCGAAATCCGGGACCATCGCGAAGTCACCATAGCCGCGCTCCCAGCTGGCGATCTCATAGCCCGGCACCGGGTCCCCCTCCATGTCGAGGGCGAGCAGGTAGTTGCATCCCTCGATCGGGTGTGCGGCCTGCGCCTCCTCGACGAAGAACTCGGCGTGCATGCGCTTGCCCATGAGCCGCCCCTGCATGTCCGTGAACGCCACCACCACAGTGTCGATCTCACCGTTGGCGACCAGGTCGGTCAGCTCGTCGAGGGTCAGCACCGCATCACCCGGTCGTCGTGGTCGAGCTGTTTCGCGCGCGCGCCGCGCTTCGCTGCACGAATCGTTCGAAGAGGTCGCGCGCCCAGGAGTGGTAGTCGATGAGCTCCTCCGGGTGCGCCTGGACGGCGACGATGGTCCCATCGGTTGACTCGACGGCCTCGATGATGTCGTCTGGGCTGTGCGCCGTGACGCGGAGCGCCGGGGCGAGATCCTTGATGGCCTGGTGGTGCAGGCTGTTCACCATCAAAGTGCGTGGAGCGACCCGACCCAGCTCGGAGTCCGCCTCGACTTCAACGGCGTGCGCCAGCGTGTGGCGGGGCTGACCGTGCGAGTCATGTCCCTCGATGTGCTGGAGCAGCGATCCGCCCAGGGCCACGTTGATGAGCTGCTGGCCCCGGCAGATCCCGAGCACCGGTGTGCCCGACGACGACGCGCCGCGCACCAGCGCCAGCTCGGTCTTGTCGAGGGCGTGGTCCACCTGGACAACGTCGCTCACGGTGTCGCCGCCGTACTCCTCGGGCGCAACGTCCCAGCCACCGGGCACGAGCAGGCCGTCGACGCTACCCAGGATCCGCTCAGCCTCCGTGGCATCCGGGCCGCCGGCGAGTGGCGCGATCACCACGGGCTCGGCCCCGGCCGCCGCGATCGCCTGCAGGTAGGCGTCGTAGTAGCCGGCCACCCGCAGCGGGCTGCAGGTGATGCCGATGCGCGGCTTGCCGTCCACTCAGCCCGATGCGGCCGCAACCGTGCCGACGCTGGTCAGCTCCGCCTCGATCGCGGCGAGCTCCTCGGCGCTCCCCTGCACCTTCGGTCCTTTGAACCAATGCCGGGCTGACACCATCCACCAGATGGCCGTGCCCAAGCCGACGATGGCCACGGCGACGAACGTGTAGTTGAGGTTGCCGAGGGTGACCGGGAACACGGTGGGCAGCACGAAGAGCACGACGATGATGCACACCCAGAGCACCGCCACGGTCCCGATGGGCCGGCTCCACCTGCCGAGATGCCAGGGGCCTCGCTGGAAGGAGTCACCCGCGCGAAGGCGCAGGAAGATCGGGATGGCGTAGGCGATGTAGAGCCCGATGACCGCGATGGAGATCACCGCCGCGTACGCGTTAGGGTTGTACAGGTAGGGAAGGAAGAGGATGAAGGCACCCACGGTGGCCAGCCAGATCGAGTTGGTGGGGGTACCGGTGCGCTTGTTCACCTTGTGCCAGAGGCGGTGTCCGGGGACGGCGCCGTCACGCGAGAATGCATAGATCATCCGCGAGTTGGCGGTGATCGACGACATCCCGCAGTAGAACTGGGCACCGATGGCGACGAGCAGCAGGAACTGCCCCAACGCCGGGCCGGCGGCGTCGATGAAGATCTGTGCCGCGGGCACCGTGGCAAGGGCTTCAGCGTCGTAGTTCTGAATCGCGGCGGTGACGCCGATCAGAAGGATCCAGCCGGCGATCAGCGACACCAGGATCGACATGACGATGCCACGAGGGCCGGCAACCGCCGCGTTTCGCGTCTCCTCGGTCATGTGCGCCGACGCGTCATAGCCGGTGAAGGTGTACTGGGCGAGCAGCAGTCCGATGGCCAGCACATAGATCGTCGCGCCGCCGAAGCCCGCGCCGGTGTTGTTCTGGAAGTGCCCGAAGATGAAGCCGGCCGACTGATGGTGCGGGGCCTTGATGAACAGGACCGCCACGATGACCACGACGCCGACGATGTGCCACCACACCGAGATGTTGTTGAGGATCGCCACCAGGCGCACCCCGAACGTGTTGAGCAGACCGTGGAGGAAGAGGGCGATCGCATACACCAGCAGGATGTGGGGCGCGTCCAGCGTGTAGCCGAACCAGTTGTTGAGGAAGGCCGACGCGAACAGGGCCAGCCCGCTGTCGATGCCGGCGGTGACCGCCACCTGACCGAGCAGGTTGAACCATCCCGTGAACCAACTCCAGGCTGGCCCGTTCTTGCCCCCGAGCTTGGCGGCCCAGTAGTACAGGCCGCCTGCTGTCGGGTAGCTGGAGCACACCTCAGCCATGGCCAGGCCGACCAAGAGAACCATGATCCCCACGACTGGCCAGCCGATGTTGATGTCCACCGGTCCGCCGTTGTTCATGGCCACGCCATAGGCCGTCAGGCAGCCGGAGAGGATCGAGATGATCGTGAAAGAGACCGCGAAGTTGGAGAACCCGCTCATGCGGCGGCGCAGCTCCTGGGCATAGCCGAGGCTGTGCAGTGTCTCGGTGTCCGAGTCGCGCACCGTCGCCGCTTGGTCGACCATCGCCGTCCTCCCACGAACCGGCGCGCAGCGGCGCGTTCCGGCGCCATTCTTTCCCCGCCGGGCCACGCTTCCTCTGCGGAGGCCGAGCAGAACTCGGCCGGACACTAGCAGCGCGCTGCTTGGACCGTCAATGTGCGTCGCGACCAACCCCGGCGCGGCGTCACAGTGCCCGCGTGGCAACCATGTTGAGGCGCACGTAGTCGATCACCGGTTCCGGCATGGCCGCGACCACCCTTAGCATCAGCGCGCGTCGTTCAGCCTCATCCATCGCAGCCACCGCGTCGCCGAAGCAGACGGTCTCGAGGAACTCCGCCAGGTCGGTCTCGTCGTCGAAGCGGGTCGGCTCCTGGTGCGTCCACGCGCGCACATTCTCGAACCCGGCGGCCTGGAGCCGCTCGCTGGTCGTCTCGGCAGACGCGTACTCCCACGCGCTCGACCTCTCCAGGCCGACGCTTCGCGCCACCTCCAGCAGCCGGTCGATGTTTCCCTGCGCTCCGCATTGCGCGGACAGCTGACCTCCGGGGCGCAGGACGCCGGCAAGGTTGGCGAACAGTCGGGGATGGTCGGTGATCCAGTGGAATGTCGCGCTCGAGAACACGGCATCCACCGGTGCGGAACCGTCGAGCGTCGCCGGGGACAGCAACAGGAGGTCTGCCCGGACGAAGCTGACCCGCTCGTCGCCGTGCGCCAGGCGCAGGCGCGACTGGTCGAGCATGCTGGCGGAGGCGTCAAGAGCGATCACCCGCCCGCGTGGCAGTGCAGCAAGGAGCTGCTCGGTGACCCGGCCACTGCCACAGCCGCAGTCCAGCACCGTCTCGTCGCCGCGCAGCGCCAGCCGCTCCAGCACCGCGGTCCCCCAGCGAGCCTGGGGGTTGGCGACGCGGTCGTAGGTGGCGCCGTCCCAGTGCCGCCGTGTCGTCTCGCTCACCCCGCCAAGCGTAGCGGTGCTGGGCCGTCGATCTCGTAGCATCGGGCGCGTGCCTCAACCGACGTCCACCCGCGTCGTCCTGGCCCGGCACTGCGACGTCCACAATCCCCGCGGGGTTCTGTACGGGCACCTCCCCAACTTCCCGCTCAGCGAGAAGGGTATTCGCCAGGCACATGCGCTCGGCCGCCGGCTGGCCGCCACCAGCGCGCGCCAGATCTACACCAGCCCGCTGGAACGCGCCGTGCAGACCGCGGAGATCATCAGCAGCCACATTCCCGGCTCCACGATCACTCTGTCCGACGACCTCGTCGAGGCCCGCTTCGGCCGCTACCTGCAGGGGATCCGCCCACCCCAGGTGCCGTGGCGGCGGCCGCTGTGGCTGATCCACATGATCTGGCCCGGGCTGCTGCCCAACGACGAGCGCGTCGGCGAGATGGCGGCGCGGGTCGAGCGGGCGATCCGGCAGCTCCTTGCCACCAACCCCGTCGACGGCGGCATCTGCGTCAGCCACGGTGACCCCATCCAGGCTTTCTGGGTGCGGGCCCAGGGGAGACCTGCCTGGGCACTCCATCGCCTGCAGTGTGCCAAGGGCGGCATGCTCGAGCTCGACTACGTGCAGGGAACGCTCACCAGCACGGTCTACCGCCCGCCGAGCGTGGGCCCCTCCGAGCCGGCCGAGAGCCCTCAGTCCGGGGCCGGCGACGTCGCCTGATCGCCCGGGTCAGCCTGCCTGCGCGAAGGCGGCACCGACGTCGATCACCTCGTCGCCCCGCCAGGGGCCGAGTCCCGGCTGCGCCGGGGTCCGCGACCCGGCCGGGTCGAGCCGCAGCGTCACCGCCACGATCACCCCGAGGCGCGAGCCGCTGCCCAGCGCCAGCCCGGCGAGGTCGTAGCCGACCACGTCCTTGAGGGTGCGGCCTCCCGCGCTGATCAGCTCGCCCGCATTGGTGAGCAGGTCGACGCCGGCGATGGTGCGGTGGGCGATCTCGCCGAGCGCCACCGATTCGCCCACCGTCTCGCTGCGCACGCTCGGCAGGGCGCTCACCTCCATCCGGCGCGCGGTGGCCGCCTCGCGCACCGCGATCCAGGTGGCGGCCGCGCCGGCGTGGAGCAGGAGCGCGGTGGCGTCGAGGAGGATCGAGTCGAGGTTGTCGGCAGCAATCACCACCGGTGCGGAGGCAGCCCGCGCCGAGCCGAACACGGCCGCCGCAACACTGGCCGCGACGCAGGCGGCGAGGACCTCGCGGAGCTGGGTGACGTTGGCGGGTCGCACAACGTTCTCGGCATCCATGCCGCTGCTGCCCACCGCCGCGGCGAGCTGACGGCGCAGGGCGTCCTCCACGCCGCCGAGTCTATGACGGCGACCTAGACTCGCGCGGTGTCCGGGCCGCCGCTCTCCACCATCGCAGCCCTCGGCGAGCGCTACGTCGCCGAGCTCTTCGATTTCAGCCCTGGCGACGCGCGCACCGAAGGTGACCACAGCTTTGACGGCCGGCTCGGTCCGATCGGGCCCGAGGCCACCCAGCAGCGGGTGCGCCGGCTGGACGAGACGGCCGCTGAGCTGGACATCGTCGTGCCCCGCGGCGTCGACGAACGTGCCGACGTGATCACCCTCCGGCACCGCATCGCCCTCGAGCGGTTCCAGCTCGTCGAGCTCGAGTCGGCACGGCGCAATCCGCTCTCCGGTCTCTTTCGCGGCGCCGACCCGCAGCCCTACTGCACGCACGATTACGCGCCAGTCCCCGAACGCGCGGAGGGGCTGGACCGCCATCTCGATCAACTCCCCGGCTGGCTCGACGCGGCGCTGGATGAGCTCGGCGACTCCGTTGACGAGGGTCCGCGCGGCATCGCCGTCGGGGTGGCCCGCGGGCTGGCCGGCTTCTTTGCCCACGACCTCGACACGGCCCTCCCCCTCCCCGACCATCCCCAGCTCCGCGACCGGCTGCACGCCCATGCCGGCGAGGCGGCGCAGGCGTGCACGCGCTTCGCGACCGCCGTCGCGGCGCGCGACGCACATCCCAGCCCGGCGCTGGGCGAAGAGCGATTCCTGGCGATGCTGCACGCCCAGGAGGGCGTCACCGAGACGGTCGCGACCCTCCGTGCCATTGCAAGCGCGGAGCTGTCCCGGCTTCGGGCTGAGTTCGAGGATGTCGCGCACCGGATCTCGCCGGCGGGCGGGGTGCCGGAGGCGATCGCGCAGATGGAGGACGATCACCCGAGCGCGAGTTCCCTCATCGAGGAGGCCGCCGGAAGCCTGGAACGGGTACGGCAGTTCTGGCGCGAGCGCGGGGTTGTAACCATTCCGGATGCGCCCATCCGCGTGACCCCGTCACCGCCCTACATGCGCTTCGTCTCGGCGGCGTTCGATCCAGCCGGGTCACTGGCGGCGCCGGACGTTGAGAGCAACTACGTAGTCACGCCTGTCGACGAGAGCATGAGTGAGAAGGAGGCGGACGAGTGGCTGCGCTCGTTCAATCGCTGGCAGCTCGAGAACATCGGCGTCCACGAGGTGTACCCCGGGCACTTCGTGCACGCCGTCCACGCCCGCCGACAGCGCAGCCTGCTGCGCCGGGTCGGCTTCGTCTCGGGGTTCGGTGAGGGCTGGGCGCACTACACCGAGCAGCTCGCCATCGAGCAGGGATTGGCCGAGGGGCGCCCACTGCTCCACCTCGCGCAGCTCCAGGACGCGCTGCTGCGCGCTTGCCGGTTCGCGGCCACGCTGATGCTGCACACGGAGGGCGTCACCGTGGAGGACGCCACCGCCTTCGTCGTGGAGACGACCGGGTTGCCGGAGTTTCCGTCCAGGCGGGAAGCGGCGCGGGGCATGTACGACCCGATGTACCTCGCCTACACGTACGGCAAGCTCGCCATCCTCGACTGGCGAGCCGACCTCAAGAGCTCCCCGGGATTCAGCCTGCGCGGCTTCCACGACACCATGCTCGGCAGTGGTCTGCCCCCGCTGGCGGCGGTTCGTGAGCTGCTCTTCAACCCCGACTGACCTGTCGCCGCAGCCCCGCGTCGGAGCCGGTGCTCAGGACGGGATGGCGCCGTGCTGAGCGAGGATGGCGAGGTTGAGCACCAGGGTCACGAAGATGCCGAGCACCAGGGTGCCGCCGACGGTGAGCAGCAGCACCCCGCCACCGGACAGCGAGGTGCGTGACCAGTTGTAGGTCGCCTGTTCGGGACGCGGCCGCGTGTACATGAGGAGCGCGACGCGCAGATAGTAGAAGACCGAGATGGCGCTGGTGGCGATGCCCCACAGGGCGAGCGGAACCTCGTGGGCATTGATGGCGGCGGCGAACACGAAGAACTTGGCGAAGAACCCCGCCGTGGGCGGGAATCCCCCCAGCGAGAGCAGGAACAGTCCCATGGCGGCGGCCACATATGGTCGCCGGAACGCCAGCCCGCGCAGGCTGTCGTAGCTGTCCATGTCCTCGCCGCGGCCGGCCATGATGGTGATCACCGCGAAGGCGCCGATGTTGGTGACCGCGTACGCCGCCAGGTAGTACAGCGATCCCACGGTGCCGACCGTGTTGACGCTGCCCTGCGCGGTGAACGGCGGGACCACGACACCGATGAGGATGTAACCCGCCTGGGCGATGCCGGAGTAGCCGAGCATGCGCTTCAGGCTGGTCTGGCGCAGGGCGGCGACGTTGCCGATCACCATCGAAGTGATCGCCACGAAGTACACCATGATCTTCCAGCGGTCGTACACGGTCGGCTGGCCGAGCGTGTAGGTGAACACCCGAATCAGCGCCGCGAACGCGGCCACCTTGGTGGTCACGCTCATGAACGTGGTGACCGACGTCGGCGCGCCCTGGTACACGTCGGGCGTCCAGGTGTGGAACGGCGCCGCGCTGATCTTGAAGGCGAGCCCGACGAAGAGCAGCGCGATGCCCGCCATGAGCAGCGGGTCGGCCGAGTTGCCCGAGCTCTGCAGCGCGGAGAAGATCTGCGTCAGCTGGGTGTGCCCGGTCTCGCCGTAGATGAGCGCCATGCCGAAGAGCAGGAATCCCGACGCGAAGCCACCGAGCAGCAGGTACTTGAGCGCCGCCTCCTGCGAGCGTGGCTCATGGCGGTTGAAGCCGCTGAGGATGTAGAGCGCGATCGAGAGCAGCTCGATGGCCAGGAAGATGACCATCAGGCTGCTCGCCCCGGCGAGGAGCATCATGCCCGTCGCCGCGGCCAGGATCAGCGAGTAGTACTCGCCGTAATGCATGCCGCGGCGATTGAGGTACTGCGGGCTGATCACCAGCACCAGCGCGGTGCTGACCAGGATGATCGCGTTGATGAAGAGCCCGAAGCGGTCGTAAGCGAACGACCCGAAGTACACGGTGTGCGGCGTGGCCGTATCGAACCAGCCCCAGACCGTCGAGCCGAACGACGCGGCGACGGCCACCAGGCTGAAGCCCGCCAGCCAGCCGCGATGGGAGGCGCTGGTGACCAGGTCGAGCATCAGCAGGATGACGAAGCCGCCGCCGAGGATCACCTCGGGGAGGATGCCGAGGATGTCGACACCGTTCGGCGTGGAGAGCGGCGGCAGCACGGCCAGCGTGGTCATGGCGCCCCCGCGTTGGTGACCGCGGTCGAGGTGAGCGAGCTGTTGGCGACGGCCACGGTCCGCTCGACGCTGGGACGGGCGATGTCACCGACCGGCCTCGGGAACACGCCGAGCAGCACCATGAGCGCGATCAGCGGCAGCAGCACCAGGCCCTGGCTCACGCGCACGTCCCGGACGCCTTCCGTGCGCGGCTGGGGCGGGTCGTGCATCAGCCCCTGGTGCAGGCGCAGCATGTACCAGCAGGCGAGCACAACCCCCACGCCGGCGAGCACCGCGTACACGGGATGCAGTTGGAAGGCGCCGAGCATGATCGAGAACTCACCGGCGAACGAATTCATTCCGGGCATGCCGAGGCCGGCGAAGGTGATCACCAGGAAGAACGCGTACAGCCACGGCGCCCGTGTCTCCAGCCCGGAGATCTGATGCAGGTCTCGGGTGCCGGTGCGCTCCTCGATGATGCCGACGATCAGGAAGAGGGCGGCGATGATGATGCCGTGGTTGACCACCTGCAGGACGGCGCCGTTGACGCCGTTGTTGGTCAGCGTGAAGATGCCC
>NZ_JAEKNS010000154.1:0-26868 GCF_016464765.1 Candidatus Aeolococcus gillhamiae
CGATAGAACGGTTCCGTTGCAGGATCCTCAATTGCCTCCGACGAAACCGCCGACCGGCACGCCACCTCCGACTACGCCGCCCCCTGCGCCCAAGCCGCCGACACCGACACCGACACCGACGCCGCCACCGCCACCGACACCGTCGCCCACCTGAAAATGGGACGACGACGTGCACCATACACAGAGACCAAGGACCTCAAAAGGGAAAGGGACATGACCAGGAACAGCAACGGATTGCTCAGACGGACGGGCGGAGCTCTCGCTCTTGGAGGCGCTGCGCTCTGCGCCCTCACGATCTCCGCAACCTCCGTGGCGGCGGGAGGCAACCCGAACTTCGACGGCGTCCTCGCCGCCAAGGCCCCGACCGGGTTCCCGGTCAGCCCTGCGTCGCTCGACGCGTCCTCGGGTCATGCCACCGTGACCTTCGACGTCCTGGTCAGCAACCTCACCAAGTCCGCACAGACCGTGGCGCTGAACTTCTCCGCCAACCACATCCTCACCTACAAGGGCGCCAACGTCGCTGACGGCCAGCCCGGCAAGGCGGGGATCACCTTCAACGGGCCGGCGGGGACGACCCAGGATGAGATCGCGGGAATGCAGTCGTTCAAGCTCAGCCTGACCGCATCCGAGAAGGATCACAAGCTCGCCCTGACGCGGACCATCACCCAGTGCGGCTACTACCAGCTCGACGTGTGGGCCCCGGAGACGGGCCCTGGTGCTGCGCGCGATCGTGAGACGCTGGCGTCCGGCTTCATCCGCGTCCTCGGTTGCGGCGGCGGCGGCGTCGCGGCGGCCACGCCCACGCCCACACCCGCGGGGAGCGTCCAAGCCATCGCCGCCGGCGGTGCCTCGACGCCATCGACCGGCGCCGGCCTCGTTGGGCCCGCGGCGGGCGGTCTCGCGCTTGTAACACTTGGTCTCGGGCTCATCGTCGCCGGCGCACGCCGCAAGGGCGGCGAGCGCATTGTTCCCTGACCCATGGAAATCCGAGACTACCTCCGCGCGATCAGACGGTGGCTCTGGCTGCCTGTCGTGCTGCCCTTGGTCGCAGGGGCAGCGACAGGGGCGCTGATGCTGAAGCAGCCGGCGAAGTACCAGGCCGACGCCACGGTCGTCGTGCCCGCGGTCGCCGCCAAGGGCTTCTCGACGAGCGCCGCCGCCCAGTACGTGGCGACGTTCAAGGACGTGCTCATCTCCCAGCCGCTGGTGCAGGCGGTGTCCAATGCGACCAAGGTCCCGACCAAGGACCTGGTCGGCGGCCTGACCGCAGCCACGGTCACGGCATCGAGCAACATCATCCACGTCACCTACGTCGGTCCGGTCAAGAGCAGCGTGGCCGACGTCGTGAGGGCGGCGACGGTCGCCACCCTGGACACCGTGGCCCAGCCACAGCTGGTGCAGGCCCAGAATGCGCTCAACTCCGGGCAGACCTCGTTGGCGAAGGCCGACGCTGCGATCACCCAGTACACGACCAACACCGGGCTGCTCTTCCCCGACCAGGACTTCAAGATCAAGCAGGCCGAGTTGTCGCAGCTGCTTCTCCAACTCCAGCAGTCGAACATCGCTGGCGACAGCAAGCGTGCGGCCGCGCTGCAGGCGGTCATCACCCAGCGACAGGCTGAGCTGGCCACGCTGGCCACGCAGGTCGGTCAGTACACCTCGCTCACCGAGCAGCGCCAGGCATCCCTCACCGTCCTGTCCCATGACCAGCAGCTGCTTGCCGACGCACAGGCCCTGCTGACGGCGAACCACGACCCCAAGACGGTCAGCGTCACCAACCTCGGCAAGGTGTCCCGGGTGGGTGACATCCTCAGGTTCACCGCCATCGCCGCAGCCGTGGCGCTCATCCTCGCTTTGGCGCTCATCCTCCTCAAGGAGCTGCTGCGCGCCCGGCGGCCGGCCGTCGTGAGCACCGCAACCTCGAGCAGCGACGCTCGCGCGGACGGCCGCGCGGCCTCCGCCGGCGCCGCGCCGGCGGGCTTCATCGGCACCAGGTTCAGGCGCCGGGCGGTTCCAAGGCCGGCACAGACGGCCACCAAGCCGCCTGCGAAGAACGGCGCTGTTCCGACCGGTGCACCCGTCGACGCACCGGACGCGCGTGGCGAAGGCGAGCTGGCCGAACAGAGCCGCACGAGCGCCAGTAGGTAGGTCTAGGCAGGCCCCGCCCGCCGCTGGGCGGGGCTGTCCGGACGAGCAAACATGTCTACAACAGTCCTCTACATCGCAGGTACGGGTCGCAGCGGCAGCACCGTGCTGGCCAACGTCCTTGGCGAGGTCGATGGCTTCTTCGCCGCGGGCGAGGTTCGCTTCCTCTGGCAGCGGGGCCTGATCGAGAACCGCTTGTGCGGGTGCGGCGTCCCCGTTGCCGAATGCCCCGTGTGGACCGAGGTCCTGGCGACGGCGGCGCGACGCGGGGCGGCGGTCGACCCGCGGGCGATGGTCGGCTGGCTCGCCGACACCGGCAGGATCCGTCACCTCCCGCGCATGGTGTCGGGACGCCTGCTGCCCGGCCTCGACCCGACGCGGGGGGCGACAGCTGCACCCGCCCGCGAGGCGCTGGCGGCGCTGTATCCCGCCATCGCGGAGGTCACCTCGAGCCGGGTGATCGTCGACTCGTCCAAGCTGCCCGCCTACGCCACCCTGCTCGCGGCCACGCCGGGCATCGACCTGCGTGTCGTGCACCTCGTGCGCGACCCTCGCGGGGCGGCGCACTCCTGGGCAAGCCGCAAAGCGCTGACGGACGGCGCCAGCCGCCTGCACATGGAGAAGATCGGTCCTGCCAAGAGCTCGATGCTGTGGGACGTCTGGAACCTCGCCGCGAGCGCGCTGTTCGATGGCCGCTCGCACAGCTACCTGCGCCTGCGGTACGAGGACTTTGTCGCGGACCCGGCAGCAGCGGTGGCGCGGATCCTCGCCATGACTGGCACCGATCCCGCGCAGGCGCCCACGCTGGTGGGTGGCACGGTCCACCTCGACAGCAACCACAGCGTCGCCGGCAACCCTGACCGGCTACGCAACGGCATCGTTCACCTGCGGGCCGACACACGCTGGCTCACCGACATGCCCAGCCGCGACCGGCGGCTCGTGGCTGCGGCCACCGCCCCACTTCTGCTGCGGTACGGCTACCCGCTGCGCGCCGCGCGCCGCGCCCCGGCCGTCGATTCCGCCGCCGCCGAGACCATCTTCGACCGCGCCCCGGCGAACGAGCGCTCCGCCGGGCGCCTGGTCCGCAAGGTGCGTCGCCATCTCCGCTGGGGACGCACCGAGGGTTTCGGTCGCCTCGTCGAGGAGGACGAGCTCAACCCCATCACGCGCGCCCGGGTCGCGGCTGACAAGCGCCGCTGGCGCCGGGCTCACCCGCAGCCGGCGGGCCGCGCCATCCCCGTCTACCTGGTGGGCCTGCAGCGCTCCGGCACCAACATGCTGGCGCGCGGACTCGACACGGCGCCGGAGTTCGAGGTGCGCAACGAGAACGACAGCGCCGCGTTCCACCTGTTCCAGCTACGTTCCGACGAGGTCGTCCAGCGCATCGTGCTCGCCAGCCGGCACCGTTACGTGCTCTTCAAGCCACTCTGCGATTCCCATCGGGTCGATCACCTCCTCGACGACGTGAGCACCCCGTCTCCGGGGCGCGCCATCTGGGCGTACCGCGACGTTGACGGGCGGGTTCGCTCCGCGGTGAGCAAGTTCGGGCGCAACAACCTCCTCGTGCTTGGGGACATCGCGGCGGGCAGGGGCGACGACATGTGGCAGGCACAGCGGCTCTCCGCGGAAACCCTCGGCGTGCTCTCGAGCTTCGACTACCGGACGATGACCCCGGAGAGCGCAGCGGCTCTCATGTGGTGGATGCGCAACGGTCTCTACTTCGAGCTCCTTCTCGAGCAGCGCAACGATGTGATGCTCGCCTCGTACCAGGACCTTCTGCGCGACCCGCCGGGGGCCATGGGCGCCCTCTGCTCGTTCCTCGACCTCACCTACCGCCCCGGGCTGGTCGCTCACCTGCGATCGCCGTCGTCCGGGGGCCGGCCGCCTTTGGACCTCGACCCGCGGGTGCGCATGCTGTGCGACCAGCTGACGGCCCGCCTTGACGACGTGCATCGCCAACAGCGGCAGAAGTGGGCGGCGTGAGACGGGGTCCAGGGGACCCGGCGGACACCGCCGGGCACCACTCGGACCGCGCCGTCATCCGCCAGTCAGGGCTCACGGGTGTCGCGGCGGCTGTCAGTGTCGGGGTCGGCCTGCTGCTGGACATCACCATCGCCGCGCGCTTTGGCGCGGGGCGCAACACCGACGCCTTCTTCGTCGCCGCGCGGATTCCACTGGGCCTGGTTGCCGTCGTCCTCGTGGTTGCCAACCAGGCACTCGTCGCCGCGTTCCGGACGTCGATGACGGCTAACGGTGACGCCGCCACCAGCCGCCTGGTGTCGCGGATCGTCGGCGTCGTCATCGTCGCCGGTGCCGCATTCGTGGTCCTCGCCTCTCTCCTGGCCACACCACTGATCCGGATCACCGCACCTGGCATCTCCTCGAACGAGGTCTCCACCGCTGCGACGATGGTTCCCATCGTCTTCGCGATGGTGCCGCTGGTGGCCGTCTCGGAGGTGATGCGGGCGTTCTGCAACGCACGCTACGCGTTCATCGTGCCCGCGCTGATGAACGTCGTGCTGAGCGGCGTGGCTGCAACCGTGATTCTGGTCGGGCCGCGGCACGTCATCGCCGTCGTCGCTTGGGGCTACCTCGCCGGCGCTGTCGGCCAGGTGTCATTCATGACGGCGATGGCGGTGCGACGCGGGCTACGCCTGCGCCCTGTGCTCGACCTGAAGAACCAAGAGCTGCGCGCCGTCGGCAAACTGTCGGTGCGCCCGTTCGTCGCCGCCGGCTGCAACCCGCTGGCCCGCCTTGGCGAGCAGCTGATGGTGTCGTTTCTCCCGGTGGGTTCCATCACCATCCTCAACTACGGCTACCGGCTCATCTCGGCCATCGGCGGCACCATCTTCTTCCGTTCTGTCGTCGTCGCCCTCGTGCCGCGCCTCACCGAGGCTCACATCCGTGGCGACAATCGCGAGACGCTGCGCATCACCGGGCTGGGGCTGCGCATCATGTTGGCGCTCAGCGTGCCGCTCACCGTCTTCCTGGCAGTCCTCGCTGAGCCCGCCGCGCTGACCGTGTTCCAGCGGGGCAACTTCACCCGGGCAAGCGCTTCGCTGCTCGGAGTGATTCTCGCCGTGTACTCGATCAGCCTCGTCGGCTCCGCTCTACAGCGCGTCCTGCTGGCGCCGTTCTTCGCCCGCCTGGACACGCGCACGCCTCTGCACAACACCGTCTACGGCGTGCTCGCCAACCTGGCTCTCCTGCCTCTTCTGACCCTGCCATTCGGGTGGGGAAACCGCAACGCCATCATCGGGATCGCGCTTGCGTACTCGCTGGCCCAGTTCGTCAACGTTACCCACGCCTGGTACTGCCTGCGTCGCGCGATCGGTTCACCGGCTCGCGGCCTGGCACGTCTGGCGCCGCGGCTCGTCGCAGCTTCTGTCATCAGCGGAGCAGCGATGGTGGGGGCGGTCCTGCTCTTCCAGCTCGACGACTCCCTCTCGACCGGCACGCTCTTTCTCCGCACCGCGGTCACCGGGCTGGGCGGGGTCGCCATCCTCGCCCTGGCGATGCTGCTCTTCGCCGGCAAGGATCTTTCGACGACCTGGCGCTCGCTGCGGAGACGGCCGGCGACAGCCGCGCTCCAAGCCGACGCTGAGAGGTTGTCATGACCAACTTTTTCCCTTACAATGCAAGGCGTATCGGCGTCTGTGATCGCCCTCGGCAAGGTCGGGTTGCCCCGGGTCATGAGGCAGTGCACGGTACCCACAGCCCGCGGGCTCACGCACCGGTAGCACACTGATGGCAACCCTCATCCGCAACTCCCGACTCCGGCACGGATCGCCGACCTCGAGCCCGCGTGAGCGCCTGCTGATGGCGCTCTGCGGGGTGGTGATCGTCGTGCTCGCGGTGGAGAGCACCATGGTCGCGGCCACCGGCGGCTCAAAGCTGCTCGTGATCCTGCCCATCGCGCTCGTCGCTGGGCTCGCCCTGGTGCTGTTGGGGGTGGTCAACTTCGAGGCCTTCGTGTACGCGACGATCGTGCTGCGATCGAGCATGGACGTTGTCAAGCCGTCGTCGACGAGCACCGGGACCGCCGGGGTCGCCACCGCGTCGGCGTCGGGGCTCGACCCCGCCGGCGGCCTGGCGGTGATCTTCATCCTTATCGCCTTCTTCTGGTACCTCACGCGCAAGCGGGAGGGCCGCGTGGCGCCACCCGCGTCCATCCACCGCATCTGCCTGGGCCTGTTCGCCGCCGCGGGGTTCCTCAGCATCATCGACTCGGCGAGCGTCTCGGTCAGCTTTCTCGAGGCGATTCGTGTCACGGCAGTGGTGGTCATGCTCGCGGTTCTCGAGGTGATGCTCGTCGACAGGGAGAGCATCAAGCGGCTGATCGGCGCGATCTACGTCTCGGCGCTGCTGCCCGTGGGTCTCACGATGTTCAACGTGGTGTTCCACCGCACCCAGTTCAGCAGCGGCGGCTTCGACCGCTACCAGGGCACGTTCTCCCAGCCCAACCCCTTCGCGATCTACCTGACCATGCTCATCGTCATGGGGGCCGCGCTGTTCCCGCACCTCAGCATCCGCAAGCGTCTGGCCATGGGTCCTCTGCTGATCTGCAGTGTGATCAGCCTGTACTTCACCTACACCCGCAGCGCGTGGATCGCGGTGGTGGTGGGGCTGTTCGCAGTCGCGTACCTCGGCCGTCGCCGGGCGATGCTGGCCATCATGATCGGGACGATGCTGGTGTCGCTGGTCGCGGTGCCGACGATCGCGGCGCGCTTCGCCGACCTCGGCCAGTCCACCAACCCATCAGGCACGGCGTCCAACTCGCTGACCTGGCGCTTCAACTACTGGGGCCAGGTGCTGCCCCTTGCCGCCAAGGACCCCATCACGGGGATCGGGCTGAAGATGAGCTCCTTCGCCACCAACCAGCAGAAGGAGCCCCACAACGACTTCCTGCGAGCGTATGTCGAGACCGGTGTGGTGGGCACCGTCGCCTACTTCGCGCTGCTCATCAGCATGGTGGTCGTCGCGCGACACGCGTTACGGTTCACCAAGCGGCGACCCTCCAGCTACGAGCGGTCGATCGCCGTCGGTTTCGCCGGCTGCGTCATCGCCTTCGTGCTGATCAGCATCGTCTCCAACGTGATCAGCGAGGTGATCGTGCTCTGGTACTACGTCGCCTTCGCCGCCGCGGCCTTCGCGGTCACGCAGTACCGGCAGAACGCCGTCCTCCGCGGGCTCCCCGCGCCCGCGGAGGAGGACGAGCCTGCCCCGCTCGACAACCTCAGGCCACTCCCGGCGCCCCACGGCGCCTGAGCTCAGCCCGCGGCGCCTCGTGAGGATCCTCCACGTCAACAAGTTCCTCTATCGACGTGGAGGAGCCGAGGCGTACATGGAGGACCTCGCCGACCTGCAGGTGGCTGCGGGTCATACCGTCGCGTTCTTCGGCATGCAACACCCGCTGAACACGCACCTGGAGTACCAGCAGTTCTTCCCCAGCCACATCGAGATGGAGCCGCCGCCCACCACGATGAGCGGGCGTGTCAGGGGCGCGGCGCGGATGGTGTACTCGACCTCAGCCGCGCGCGGCATGCACGCCGTCATCGACCGCTTCGAGCCGGACGTCGTGCACCTGCACAACATCTATCACCAGCTCTCGCCCTCGGTGCTGCGGCCGGTTGCGCGCCGTCACCTGCCCGCGGTCATGACCCTGCACGACTACAAACTGGCCTGCCCGACGTACCAGTTCCTCGACCACGGCAACATCTGCGAAGCATGCCTCGGCGGCAAGTTCCACAACGCGCTGCTGCGCCGCTGCAAGGACGGCTCCCTCGCCGCCAGCGCAGCGGCGGCGGGTGAGCTGTTCATCCACACCGCAACCCGCGCGTACGCACCGGTCAGGGTGTTCGTCTGTCCCAGCCGCTTCCTTGCGGACAAGATGGCCGAGGCGGGTGTGTTCGTGCGCCGCCTGCGCCACGTGCCCCATTTCATCGACTACGCGCCGCTCGCTCTCAAGGACGAACCGGGTGGTGGCATCCTCGTCGCGGGCAGGCTCTCCCCGGAGAAGGGCGTCGACGTCGCCGTCCGCGCGGTGGGCATGCTGGACGGCGCCACCCTCGACATCGCCGGCGCCGGGCCTGAAGAAGCGCGGCTCCGCGCTCTGGCGGAGCAGGTGGCGCCGGGCCGCGTGCGCTTCCACGGGCTGCTCGACAAGCCCGGGGTCGACCGCATGATGCGGGCGGCGTCGGTCGTCGTCGTGCCCTCGCGGTGGTACGAGAACCAGCCCATGGTGGTGCTCGAGGCGCTGGCCCGCGGCGTCCCCGTCGTGGGCAGTGCCCTGGGAGGGCTGCCCGAGCTGATCGAGCCGGGCGCGACCGGCGACCTGGTGCCGGCCAACGATCCCGTCGCACTTGCCGGGGCGCTGGCGCCGTTCCTCGCCGACCCCGGGTATGGGATGTCGATGCGCGAGCGCGCGCGTCAGCGGGTTGCCTCCGAGTTCTCCCCGCAGCGACACCTGGAGCGCATCGAAACGGCGTACCGGGATGCCGGCGTCAGCCTCCGCCCCGCGAGCGCCGCGTGAAGCGGCTGCGTATCGCCTTCATCGGTCAGCGCGGCGTGCCGGCCACCATCGGGGGCGTCGAGCACCACGTCGAGGAGATCGGCTCACGGCTGGCCGCCCGCGGGCACCAGGTCACCGTGTACACCCGGAACAACTACAGCAGCACCCATGTCAGCGAGCACCGCGGCATGCGCGTGCGCTACGTCCCCACCGCGCCGACCAAGCACCTCGAGGCGCTCGTCCACAGCGGCCTGTCAACGACGGCGGCGATGATGCCCAGCCGTGAGTCCGCGCAGATCCTCCACTACCACGCGATCGGCCCGTCGGTCTTCACGCCGCTGCCGCGCCTGCTGTCGGCGCGCAAGGTGGTGCTCACCGTCCATGGCCTCGACTACGACCGTGAGAAGTGGGGGTTGGGCGCGCGCATTGCTCTGCGCGGGGCGGGATGGATCAGCGCCCATGTGCCCCACGCGACGATCACCGTGTCGGCCGCTCTCGCTGCCTACTACCGAACCCACCACGGGCGCGAGGCCCATCACATCCGCAACGGCGTGTCCGTGCCCGTGGTCCGGCAGCCGCGGCTGATCACCGAGCGCTGGGGTGTGCATGGCGGTGACTACGTGCTCTTCGTCGGGCGACTGGTGCCCGAAAAGGATCCGGCGTTGCTGATCCGCGCGTTCCGGGGACTCGACACGGGCGCGCGCCTGCTCATCGCCGGCGGGTCCAGTTATACGGACGAATACGTGCGCACCCTGGAGCGCGATGCCGCGTCCGACCAACGAATCGTGTTCACTGGCCCGGTGCATGGCGAGCTGCTGGCGGAGCTGTACAGCAACGCCGCCGCGTTCGTGCTGCCCTCGAAGTTGGAGGGGCTCCCGCTCACTCTCCTGGAGGCGGCGTCATATCGACTCCCGCTGATCGCCAGCGACATCCCTCCGCACCGCGAGGTGATCGGCGCGAGTGGGCCCGGTGGTCGGCTGTTCCGCAGCGGCGACGCGCATGCGCTCCACGACGCGCTGGCCGGAGTGCTCGCGTCGCCGTCCACCGAGCGCGAGGGCGCACGCCGGCTCGGCGACCGGGTGGTGCGCGAATACGACTGGGATGCGGCGACCGATGCCACTGAGGACCTGTACCTGCGCGTGCTACGTGGTTGACGAAGCGCCCGCTTGCCTCACCCGCCTCGCGAGGGTGCTGCGATGAGGGCGTGCTAGGCTGTCGCGGGTGAGATCAGCGGCGATTCAACGTGCCGTCCGTGTGGCGTGGTCGACGCGAGGGCTGCTCGTCGTGACCGGTCTCCTGGTGGCGCTCGCCGGGTGCGACGAGCAGACACCGGTGCTGGTGACCGCAAGCCCCAGCCGGTCGAGCTCCACGCCGGCAAGCCCGCAACCAACGCTGAACAGCAACCTGAAGCCGATGCTCCACGGCCTGATCGATCGCGACGGTCCGCCTGCGGCTGCTCTGCGCAACGTCGTCACCAACTTCGTCGTCGCCGTCAACTGGAGCGACCTCCAGCCCACGCCGGGCGACATCGTCGCGAACAATGCCATCGACCAGGCGATGACCACCGCGCGACGGATGAATGCCGTCGCTGGTCAGACGCCGGTCGGCATCAAGATCCGCCTGTACACGGGTGTGTACGCGCCTGCCTGGGCGAAACAACTCGGCGGGCCCCCCGTGGCGGTGACGGCAGGGGCGCTCACCGGCACGGTCGGGCGCTTCTGGACTGACGCCTTCGGCGCCGCGTACGCTGACCTGTGGAAGCGCCTCGCCGCCCGGTACGACTCCGTGCCGGAGATTCGCGAGGTCACCGTGTCGCGGTGCATGACGTTCTACGCCGAGACCATGATCCGCGACGTCGAGGATCCATCCACCGTGCAGAACCTTCTCAGCGCGGGCTTCACCATCAACGCGGACAAGTCGTGTATCAGCCAGGAGATCCAGCTGGGCACCGTATGGCACAGCACGCGCATCGGCGTGGCCTTCAATCCCTATCAGCTGGTGGTCGGCGCCGGTGTTCACGCCTCCGACGAGGACTTCACCGAGCAGATGATGCACTACTGCCGAGTGACCCTCGGCCCGCAGTGCGTGCTCGAGAACAATTCCATCCGCTTTCCTCTGCAGCCGGGGCTGTACCAGCACATGTATGAGGCGATGATCCTGCTGGGCAGCCCGATCTCCTTTCAGACCGCGGCGCTGACACGCATCGGTGACCTGACCACGACTCTCCAGTGGGCAGCCTCCGTCGGCGCCAACGCGGTTGAGCTGCCCAAGGGGTACAACGCGGTGCCAGCAGCGACTCTCGCGTCCGTCGTGGCTGCGCTGCCCGTCAGCAAAGGCTGAGCAATCGCGCAACTGGGGTGAAACCACAGCTCGCGCAGCCCGGCACCACCCGAGGGGATGGGCCGGGCACGGAGCGCGCCTGCTGTCAGAAGCTGTGGATCGGGTCAGCGATGCCGGCGGCCGCTGCGCCCCCGAGAAGACCGAGGCCGTACGCCTCCTCGATCGAGCGCAGGGTGCCGTAGTGGTTGCCCGCGGTGGCGATGGCTCCCTGGCCCTTGCTGGCGTGCGAGATGACCACCAGCGGGATCTGGTTCGACCCACCCGAGTCGCCCTCGTCCATGGTCACGATGACCGTGGACGGGAAGTTGGTGAACCAGCTCGAGGCGAGGATCGGCGCGACGTTGGCCTGGAGCCAGGCGTCGCCCTGCTGGACTGTCCCATCGTGCATGTCGTTGATGAGGTTCGGGGTGATCCAGGCGAAGTCAGGGGCGGCCGGGCCGTCGAGCGCCGCCACCATCCCGGCGGCTCCGGGGTACGGCTGCACGTGGCAGGTCGGGCCGTTGTCGGTGAAGTAGGCGAAGGGGTTGTGCTTCCTGGCGTATCCGCCCGCCGACCCACCCGTGTAGCACGGCGACGGCATGGATTCCATGTACGCGGTCCACGGGACGCCGGCCATGGACAGCTGGCCGCCGAGGTCGGTGGCGCTCAGGCCCGTGGCGCAACTGTCTGAGGCGCATCCTTGCGAGCTTCCGCTGTCGAAGGCGAGGTAGTTGGGCAGGCTCGGGTGGCCCACGCCATGCCAGTTTGTGTACGACGCGTAGGTGGCCGCGAGCGAGCAGAAGTACGGGTCAGCGGTGCACGTCCCCAGCGTGGGTCCGTACCCCTTGTTCTCCAGCATCACCACCATGACGTGCGGCTTCCCGCCGGTTGGCGTGGGCGTCGGCGAAGAGGTGGGCGTTCCGGTCGGGGACGGTGTGGGATTCGGCGTCGGCGTGCCGGTGGGGCGCGGCGTCGCCGTCGGAGAGGGCGTGGGCGAGGGGGTCGGCGAGTCGCTAGGTGTGGGCGAGGGCGTCGGCGTGGGACCGCCCGAGCCGTCGAGCGGAGGGGCCTGCGGCACGCGGGCGACGCCGCCGCCACCGACGGAAGCAGGGCCGTTGTTGTTGACCACGTCGAGGTGCCTGAGGATCAGCATGATGTCGTTCGCCCAGGGGCTGCCGCTCACGCCAGAGGTCGTGAACGAGAAGCCCCAGGCGCTCTGGAACTGCGCCACGGTCGATGCGCCGCCCGCCTCGGTGACGATGCTGAAGACCGGCCGGGCGGTGTCGTTGCTGACGTATGCGCCGTAGTTCTGGAGCGCGCGGGCAAGGATCAGCCCTGGACCCGACGAGATGCCCAGGCTGCTGAGGTCGAGGTTCGCCGGCAGTGCCAGCAGCGCGCCCATCTTCAGCGCGGGGTTGGTGCCGCCGTAACGCGCGGGCCCGTAACCGTCGCAGCGCGTGGCCGGCCAGCGGTAGCAGGTCGCAGCAGGCGCCTTGAAGAGGTCGGCTCTGCCGTCGAGGTTGACGCGCAGCGCGTGGGTGATCGTCGCGCCCGGCACCAACTCGTTGACGCGGAGCAGGCCACCGAGAACGGACAGGCCAGAGCCGCCGACGCCGCCAATGGTGCCATCTCCGTAGAGCGAGCCGATGACCTTCACCGAGCCGACGGTCGGCGTCGACCCGGGCGCGCAGCGTGCGAAGTCACCGCCCTCGATGACCGTTTTGCCGTCCGCTTCGACCGCCGCGTAGCCGTTGTTGGACGTCGACGACGGCACCACCAGCGACGCCGGGACCGGCACCGTGGCGACCGTGCCGTTGCCGTTGCAGCGGTTGGCGTGCTGACCGCCGTTGCGCGTGATCGTGGTCATCGGGGCCTTGGGGTTCATCAGCACGAACGTCTGGTCAGCGGTCAGCGCACGCACCGTGGGTGGCGCGATCCGCGCCGGCACATACGACGCCGCGCTGCCGATCGGCTGGTTCCAGATGGACGAGCTGGCGAACGGCTGCGCGTAGGGGTTGCGCGCACCGAGAGCGGAGGCGTTCGCCGGCGTGCGCGCGCCCGTGAACGAGGCCGCAAGCAGCAGCGCGAAGGCGAGCGGAATTAGCGACAGATAGCGTCGGATCATTGTGTGATCCCCTTTTCCAGGGCATCGCCACCGATCGCGCGCCCCCGCAAGAGGCGTGGGGCAGATCCAGAGTCTGTGGTCTGGACCGCCTCACGGCTTCGGTGACGTCACGATCCGCAGCGCTGCCGTTTGCGATCTGGGGCCCACTCTATGGCGGTCTCCGTCACGGCTCGGCAATGATCCGGTAAGACGTGACCCGGTCGTTACCTCATCGCCAATGTCGGTGACGCGCGCGAGAGTCTGCAGCGAACCGGGATCGCCCGGCTAGCCGAAGAGGCCAGAGATATCGGCGTTGGTTGGGTCCGCGGCTGCGCCGAGGTACGGCAATCCGAACGCTTCCTCTATCGAACGCAACAGCCCGTAGTGATTGCCACTAGGCGCGCTCACATTGCCCTTCCCCTGAGCATTGCTCGAGATAATCACAGTGGGGACCTGATTCGTTGTATCTGAGCTGAGGCCTTCATCCATTGTGATGATGACCGTGGCGTTGCCCGCCGTGAACCAGGGGGAACTCAGCACGGGGGCGATATTTGCCTGCAGCCAAGCATCGCCCTGTTGGATGGTGCCCTTGTGCATGTCGTCATTGAGGTCTGGGGTTATCCAGACAAAGTCAGGCGCGCCCGGTGCGGTCAGCGCCGGCGCTATCGCGCTGCTTCCCGGATATGGCAGGACATCGTTGGCGCAACCATTGTTGAGAACGTCGTTGAAGTACAGGAAGGGATCGTGCCTCCTGACGTACGCTCCGCTGCTCCCCTGCGTATAGCAAGCCGATGGCATCGTCTCCATGTACGCGGCCCACGGAATTGGAATTGCTGCCGCCGTCAACTGTCCCCCCAACTCCGGGCCTGTGTAGGGACCCTTGCAAGTGTCACTGGTGCATCCCTGCGTTGAGCCACTGACCAACGCGAGGTAGTTGGGCAGCGATGGGTGAGACAGGGCGTGCCACGAGGTGAGACTCGTGTACGCCGATGCCAGGGAGCAGAAGTACGGGTCGGGCGAGCCTGCGCCGCAGCTACCCAGCGTGGCTGCGTAGCCCTTGTTCTCGAGAAGCACAACCATCACGTGGGGTGTGGCCGGCTGCGTCGTCACCGTGAACGAAGCGGACGAGCTGGTTGTTCCACCCGCGGTGGTGACCGTGATCGGGCCGTTGGTGGCTCCGCTAGGAACGCTCGTGGAGATCTGCGAGTCGCTGGAGGTCGTGACCGTCGCGGCTGTTCCGCCGTAGAAGGCTACGCCGGTGACACCGCTGAAGCCTGACCCCGAGATCGTCACCGCGGCCCCGATCGGGCCGCTCGTGGGGTTCAGAACAGTGATCGTGGGCTGCACCGTGAAGGACCGTGATGAGGTGCCCGCACCGCCGGAGTTGGTCACCGTGATCGGACCGCTCGTGGCTCCGGTGGGCACGGTGGCGGTGACCTGGGTGTCGCTGTTCACGGTGAAGACAGGTTGGCTGATGCCGTTGAAGGCCACCCCGGTTGCGGAGGTGAACCCGCTGCCGGTGATGCTGACGGTGCCGCCATCCGGTCCAGCGGAGGGACTGAAGCCCGTCACCGTCGGCGGTGGCGATGTCGCTATCGCGAACGTGGCCATAGTGCCCGTCCAACCAGCTGGGCTGCTCAGAGTAACTCCGTATCCCTGCGGACCGTCGGCGCTGACCACCTTCCACGCCGTCTGTTCGCCGCTCGCTGTTCCCGAGGCGTTCGACTGCTCGATGGTCCCGATGGCGTACCCAGCAGGCGCGCTGGGGGTGACCTTCGCGTTCCATCCGATGGCGCCAACGACAATCTCGTTCGCCTGGGTCGTTGCGGACGTCGTCCCGGTCGACGCCGATGCGCTATTCGCCGAGAGTGCGACGGTGCGGTCCAACGCGGTCGCGGAGGTGCCGGTGATGTCGAGGACCGTCATCGCGAGTGCAGCCGGCGTTGTGACCGTCACCGTGACACCGGCGACGCCTACAGCATGCGCGGCGTACCAGATCTCGCCGTCCGCCTGGGTACCCTGGATGACCGTCACCGCTTTGACCCACACGTTCCTTGCGGAATCGGAGATGCCTTTCACCGTCGACAGCGCGCTGGTGTCGCGTGCTCGTATGGCAGCCACGAGTAGGTCGCCGCTTCCTGTGCTGGTCGCCGTCGACGCTGTCAGCGAGGTCGCCGTCGAAGCGCTGGCTGCACCAAAGCTCTGCGCGACCCCCCACGATGTCCCGAACCCGGGTATGGCCTGCGCCACTGTCCACCCCATCACGGTGGTGGCGACGATCCCACCGAGCGCGAGCGAGCGCGCCTGCCGTGCAAACCAAGTGCCGCCGGCGGCCAATCGCTGTGGACGCGCTAGCATCAAGAGCCCGCCCCCTGTGCCCTGTGCCGTTATAGGCACCCGCCACTGTAGGCGTTTCTGGTAGATGGTGCGGTGTGCCATTCTCGGCACGTTCGGGCCGGAGAGGGCTCGCGGTTCCTCAGGGAAGCGCGGACTTCGGCTCGGGTGCGTCGACAACGTAGCCGAGCGTGCGAAGCGTCGGTGCAAGGCTGGATTCGAGGAGCGCGATGTTGTCCCGATCGAGATCGCGGCGGAAGCCCTCGATGCGTGAGCCAACGAACGGGTACTCCGCAAACGACCTCTCGAACTCGTCGGTCCATTCCAGTCCACTGAAGTCCAGGATCTCGGCGACGTGGCGGCGTGGCTCGGCGATAACATCCTCGTAGCGGACGCGCAGCCACTGCGACGGCGGGATCAGCGAGCGGGCCGAATCGAAGGCGTCGATGAGCACCTTCCAGCCGAGGCCCGCGAGAGTCACGAAGGATCGACCCGAGTCGTCCCATTCCTGCGCGTACGAAGGGGGCAGCGGTCCGAGGTGCCAGGCGTTGGGGCCGCGGTAGCCCTGCCACCAGCCCATCTGCAGCCAGGAGTTGGCGACGGCGCGGCCATCCCGAACCACCTCGACAAACCTCGCATCCGGGAAGGCGGCATGGAGCATGCCTGTGCGCGGCCAACCGGTGAAGTGGTGGACGAAGGTGCCCCGGCCCTGGACCGCCATGCGCCGCTCGAAGAAGCCATTGAGACGGCCCTGCAGCCACGGCGTACAGTCCTCCGCGAGGAGGTCGCGAAAGGGCATCGAGATGACCGGGGCCACCTGGCGGTCGAGGATGCTCCAGCCCTCCGACGGCGCGACGCGGAACCGGCCGAGCTCGATGAGCTTGCGGCGGTCACGGAACGGGCGCATGCGCGGGTCGCGCGGCGGCGAGAGGCGGTGCAGGGCGTTGTTCCAGCGGCCGGACATGTTGAGCTGGCTCAGCTTGTCGTCCAAGTTGGACACAAAACCGACGTCACGATGGCGGCTGACCACCTCGACAACCGGGGTGGAGCCACACCGCCCGGTCCCGATGAAGAAGACCAGCATCAGCCGATGATGGGCGGCTTGGGCCTCACTTGGGGCCGCCGAACAGGGAGACGAGGTTGCCGCTGCTGCCGCTCCCTGCTGCGCCGAGCAGGCCGAGGCCGTACGCGCGCTCGATGGATCCGAGCGTGCCGTAGTGGTTGCCCGGCGTTGCAACGGGACCCTTGGCCTTGGCGTTGCTGGAGATCACGACCATCGGAATCTGGTTGGCGGACGGGCCCTCGTCCATGGTCACGATCACGGTGGCGTTGCCTCCTGTGAACCATGGCGACGCCAGCACGGGGGCGAGGTTGGCGCTCAGCCACGCATCGCCCTGCTGGACGCTGCCGTCGTGCATGTCATTGGCGAGGTTGGGGGTGATCCACACGAAGTCCGGCGCGCCCGGACCGTTGAGGGCGGAGACCAGGCCTGCGGCCCCCGGGTAGGGCTGCTCGACCGAGGCGCAGTTCGCCGCGGCCCGCACATCGTTGAAGTAGAGGAACGGGTTGTGCTTCTCGGCGTAGAGGCCCGAGCTGCCGTTGGCATAGCAGGGCGACGGCATGCTCTCCATGTAGGCACGCCACGGGATCCCTGCGGCGGTGAGCTGTCCACCCAGCGATGGGGCGCCGAACGGCCCGCACGCGGGCGGCGTGCAGTCGCTGGTCACCCCCTGCATCCCGCCGCTGGCGATGCCGATGTAGTTGGGCGCGCTCGGGTGGCCGATGCCGAACCAGGAGGTGTCCGTCGCGTATGTCGATGCCAGCGAGCAGTAGTAGGGGTCCGATGCGCACGAACCGAGAGTGGCCGCGTACCCCTTGTTCTCCTCCATGATCACCATCACGTGCGGAAGGCCGGAACGCACCACTGTTGCCGCTCGGCGGATGGGCGCCTGCCCCGATGACGGCGGTACGAGCGCGGTCGCCGCGTGAGAGGGTTTTGCGGTCGGCGCGGGCTTCGGTGTGCCCGCCGGTATCGAGTGCAGCGCCGGCACATGGTCCCGCTCATGGCCGTCCAGTGCGTTCCACCGAGTGACGGCTTGTGGCCCATTGACCCGATGCACGGCGGTCGGGTTGTGCTCCTCCACGGCGAGCACGCTGATGGCGCCGATGGCGACGATGCCGAGGACGGCAACGCCGGTCCGCGCGATCGAGTCACTATGCCAGCGGGCGAATCGGCGCGACGACGAAGGAGTCGGCGCAGTCGCGCCGGGAGTGGGAGCGGAACGGTGAAGGCGGGTGCGCAAGGACATGCGACCACCGTACGCAGGAGACTCCGCGACTCCTCTCGGCTGTGCGATTTCGTCGTGAGCAGGTGACATGTCGAGACAGACCTGTTGTCCATCCTCGGCGCCCGTGACCGCGGCGTTGACGTCGGCCCGCGCAGGCGCGTGCAACGGCTGCCACGACGTGTATCTCCTTACCGTGATAGGTGCCCCCCTAAACCCGCGCCGCAAGTATCGCAAGGGTGGGGCGGGAGACGCAAACGCATCAAATGTCGCAGCAGCAACCACACCAAACCGGCTGATTGGATAGTGTCGGTCAGACTCCGTTGACGCTGTAGGCGTGCAGAATCCCGGTCGTGTCGCCGACGTAGATGACGCCGTGGGCGATCGAGGCCGCTCCCCAGAAAGAGCCGCCCGAGGCGGCGGTGGCGTTGAACAGCACGGCGCCGGTCTGGGTGTTGACGATGGTCTCGACGCGCGCATGTCCCACCATGGCGAGTCCGGGATCGGCGGCGACCGCTCCCACCGCCGCGCCGCTGGTGAAGCCGACCTGCCACAGCGGCGCCGCCAGGTTGTTGGGGTCGAACGCACGCAGGCTGCCGACGTATGCGGTCCCGTTGATGCTCGTGTTTCCACCGGCGATGTACAGCCTGCTGCCGTCCCACGAGCTGGGCGAGATGCTGCCCTTGAATCCGCCCGTCCCGTTGGCGACGCGTACGCGTTGCAGCGGGCCGGCGCCGAGGCTGCCCTGCTGGAAGACGTAGTAGATGCCGTTCTTGTTGGCCACCCCCACCAGCGCCAACAGTGTCCCGCCGGGCGTGACCGTGCCGGTGAACATGGTTGGCGTTGAGCCGAAGTCGCTGTCAGGGCCCTGCTCGACGACGGGCAGCTGCCAGGACCCCGCCAATGCGAGCGTGGGGCTCAGCTCGAGCACCGCCGGCGCGTAGGGCTCGGACGACGTGCACCCGCCCCCTGGGTTGCCTGTGGCCGCATACACGTTGCCGGCGACGTCCGACGTCAGGGAGCCCCAGATGCTGCCGCCGAAACAGCCGCTCGGCACGGTCGCGAAGGAGTGCAGCACCGTGCCGGTGGCGGGATCGAGTTGGGCAAGCCCTCCCTGCACCAGCGGGCAGTCGCTGAGCGACGAGATGCCGACGTACAGGCTTCCGTTGGCGAACAGCGGCGAGCTCCACGAGTAGCTGGTGGGAGCGGATCCCAGCGACGTGTGCCAGAGCACGGCGCCGGTGAGGGCATTGAGCGCCATGTACTGTGACGTCGCACCCGGTATCACGGCGCCCGACTGGGCGATGTCTCCTCCCCCGCCCACGAACACCACGGGCTGGCTCACGCCGTTGACCGCGACTGTGGCCACCGCGGCTGCGGACGTCACTCCCTGAACGGCGCTCTTCTGGGGACCACCGCATCCGCTCGTGCGACCGATGTATGTGCTCCACACCACCTGGCCGTCGCTGTACGTGGTCGAGCCCACGGTGCACGAGGCCGCTGCGCACAGCGCGAACTCGCTGCCGTTCCACGAGCCCGCGTACACCAGGGTGGCACCGCTCACGGTGGCCACGATGGGCTGCGAGAAGATCATGTTGGAGCAGGTGTCTTGCGTGCTCGGACAGACCGCTCCATTCGTCAATGCCACTGGCCAGCCTTTCTGTGGCTTCAGCGCTGCGGCGTTGGACGGGTTGACCAAGGTCTCGCTGGTGAAGCCGCTTCCCAGCGGGTCGTGCAGGTACTCAGGCCAGTCCCCCTCGGTTGGCGGTGTCGGGGTGGCAGTTGCCGTGGCCGTCGGTGTGCCAGTGGCTGTCGGTGTGCCACTGGCTGTCGCCGTGGGGGTCGGCGTCGGTCCTGTGGCGAGCTTGAACGTGGCTATCGCCCCTGTCCACGCCACCGACGAGCTGAGCTTGGCGCCGTAGGTCTGTGGTCCGGTGGCGCCCAGGACCTGCCATGCCGCCTGCTCGCCGGCCTGCCCGCCGGCGACCTTGGCCTGCTCGGCCGGGGTCGTCGTGTATCCCGCAGCCTGGGCGCTGGGTGTTGAGGCGCCGTTCCAACCGACATCGCCGATTGCGATCTCACTCGCCTGCGAGGTGGTGCCGGTGGTTCCGGCCGACGCGGCCGTGCCGGCGCCCGACGCCGTCGCCGACACGTCGCGACTTGTCGACGCGTCGCCGGCCGCCTCGATGACGGTGAGAGCGATCGCCGAGCTGGACGCGGATGTGCCGCCGACGGTCACCGTCACCGACTGAGCCGCGGACAGGCTGGCGGCATTCGCGACGTACCAGATCTCCTCCACCGCCTGCCCTTGGGCAACGCTCGCCGCGCGGACCCAGACATCCGACGCCGAATCCGTGACGCTCGCGACCAGTGCCGGCGAGGTAACGTTGCGATCCCTGACGGTGGCGACGAGCAGGTTGCCTGCCGTGGTGGCGGTCGCCGGCGATGCCGACAGTGTGGCGCTGCCGGTCCCGTTCGCCGCACCAAAGGACTGCACAAACCCGGAGTTGGCGTTCGCCGACACCATGTGTAGCATCGGCAGAGTCGCGCCGACCGCTGCCGCCAGCGCGAGGGCCGGCAGCACGGCAGATCGAAAAGAGGCACTACGGCGGCGGAATCGCCCACCCTTCACGCTTGTCCCCGCTTGCGCCCGGCGCGGCCGGCAGTATCTAGAACGCCTGGCTGATATCTCCGTTGCCTGCGTTGGCGGCCTGACCGAGGAAGGGCAGCAGGTTGTACGACTTCTCGACGCCGTGGAGGATGCCGAACAGGTCACCGGCAGAGGTGAACTGGCCCCCACCCTGATTGTGCGAGCTGATCACCACGGTCGCGACGTGTCCGCCGGTGATGCCGGGGATGCCCCCGCCGGAGATGTCCTTGCCGATGCTCTCATCCCATGTGATGACGATGACGCCGCCGGTCTGGTACCAGGAGGACGCAAGCACTGCCGGAAGGTTGTGGCTCAGCCAATTGTCGCCCGTCGCAACTCCGTTGCTGGGGCACGGATTGCCATTCGTGTGCATGTCATCGCACATGTTGGGGCTGATCCAGACGAAGTCGGGCGCGTTGGCGCCGTCGAGCGTCGCCACCATATTGGTGGCTCCGGTGGAGCTGTTTGCACATCCGGACGAGATCGGGCACGGATAGGGAGTGACGTTGCCGCACAGTGTGGAGTAGTTGCTGAATGCCGCGAAGGGATTGTGTGTCGGGCTGTAGTAGGCCGTGGGCTGGCCGGTGTAGCAAGCGTTCGGCATACCCTCCATATACGCCAGCCACGGGATCCCCGCGCTGTTGAACTGGTCGGCGATGGTTGGCGCCGTGTACGGCTTGCTGCTGCCCTGCTGGCTGTTGCCCGAGATGAGGTCGTAGTAGTCGGACGGGCTGCCGTGCTCGTCCCCGTACCACTTTGTCGCCGACCGGTACGTGTTCGCCAGGCTGTTGATGTATGGCGCACTCGAATTTCCGATGATATATGGTGACCCGACCGCACTGTTATATGCCTTGTTCTCCTCAATGATGAACATGATGTGCGGCTGCGGCCCGGCGGTTGTCACGGTGAAGGTTGTCGGAGAGCACGGGCTCGGCGCGCACGATGTGGTGCTCGCCGAACCGCTAGGCGTGGTCACCACGATCGCGCCGGTTCCACCCGCCGGGGCCGTCGCCACAACCTGCGTGTCCGTCGACGTCCCGGTGATCGTCGCGGCCACCCCGTTAAAGGTCACGCCCGTCACACCCGTGAACCCCGTTCCCGTGATCGTCACTGACGTCCCCGCGGGGCCGCTCGATGGACTGAATCCGCTGATGGTTGGCGCTGGTGGGGGTGGCCCGCCACCCGCCTTGAATGTTGCGATGGCCCCAGTCCACGCCACCGAGCTGCTCAACGTGGCCCCGTATGTCTGCGTGCCAGTTGCCGAGAGCGCTGTCCAGGCCGCCTGCTCACCGCTGGCGACGCCGCTCGCCTTGGACTGGAAGACGGTGGTCGTCTGGTACCCGAGCGTCTGACCGCTCGGTGTCGCCGTGCTGTTCCAGCCGATGTCGGCGATGGCGATCTCGCTCGCCGCGGTAGTGGGCGGTGTGGTGCCCGTGGTCGCGGCGGTGCCGGTCCCGAAAGACGTCGCCTGCTGGTCCACCGGGGCTGACGCGCCGGTGACGTCGAGCACGGTGAAGCTGATGGACGCTGCGGAGCTTACGGAGACGGTCACCCCGGTCACGCTTTTCGCGCCGCTCGAGTACCAGATCTCCTCATCGGCCTGGGCGGCGGTCACCCCCGTCGCCTTGGTCCAGGTGTTGCTCGCGGCGTCGGTCACGCCCGTGACCGTGGCGGCGCTACCGAGCGCTCGCGTCCGGATCGTTGTGACGAGCAGATCAGCGGGACCTGTGGCAGCGCCGGTCGCCGGCAGAGACGTTCCGGCGGACAAATTGGCCGCTCCGAAGGATTCCGATACCGCGGGAGACGCGCCGAAGACGGTGACGCGGTCGCCCGCGATCAACCCGACGGCGAGAATACCGGCCAGACCAACAACTTTGATCGACGTCGCCCCGCGACGTACAAAGAATCGCCCCCTCCCGACCATTGATCCCCCCTAATCTTTGCGCGACTCACGCACACAAACGCGAGCGTGGGCCTCCTGTAGGATAGCCGACGACCACCTTTGCCACAAGGCGGCTTGCCCCAGCGGCATCCAAACGTCCAGCGCACGGCGGGACAGGCGAGGACAGGAACGCGGGAATACAGCGGGGTGTGCCAGATCGATTCTGTGCTCTTCGCGGTCCGCTTTCATAACAGTCTGCCTGTGCGGTCATCCCACAGACGTCATGTCGGAGGATTCGTTTCCCCGCGTTCGGCGCGACGCGGAGGATCGGCCGGGTCAACGGCGCCGAGGTGGCCGCGCGACCCCGGAAGGTCTGGCGCGAGAGCGCTTCATCAACATGATTCGCTCGCCGCTGTCGCGGCGGGGCGTTCGCCCACGTCAGCTCGCGCGACCAGGGTGGCGCCGGAGTTGGGCACCGAGAACAGCTTGCTCAGCTCCACGTCGTCCCGCGCGCCGACCGCCACCACGGTCCCTGGAGGTCTGGGCTGCAGGAACGAATCTGGTGGATTGGTGTCGAAACTACCAATCGCACCATCCGGCGCTTTCCCCTATGATAGTGGACAAGCTTCTCCAGGACGGCCACCGGTGAGGCATAGGGTAGGGGAGATTGACTTGCGCAGTGGAATGATCGGCCCGGCGGCGACGAGACGGGCCCGCGGCCGCTGGCGGTGCAGCGTGCCTGGCGCAGCCGCCCTGGCTCTCAGCGCGTCGGTCATCGGCGTTCTGGGTGCAGGCCATCTCGCCCTGGTCGGTCCGGTCAGCGCGACGGCTGCGGGAACGCCGCCGCATGTGATGGTCATCGTCGAAGAGAACAAGGCGTACAGCGCCAGTGACGGCTCGCCCTCCATCATCGGCAACTCGACCGCGCCGTACATCAACTCGCTCGCCTCGCAATACAGGTCGGCCACCAGGTGGTACGCACAGGCCCACGGCAGCATCCCCGACTATTACGACCTCATCGCCGGAACGGACCCCACTGGCACCCCGTTTCCGTACGCCAACACAACCGTCGTTGACGAACTCGCTAACGCGGGGCTCAGCTGGAAGGCGTACATGGAGGACATGCCCAGCCCGTGTTACACGGTCGGGGACTCCGGCAATTACCTGGCCAGCCACAACCCGTTCGTCGCCTTCGCGAGCATTCGCAACAACCCCGCGCAGTGTGCCAACGTCGTTCCGTACAGCCCCAACGCGTCGACGGACCTCAACAGTTCGTCGCCGCCCGATTTCGTGTGGATCACCCCCAACCAGTGCAACGACATGCACACCAGCACCACTCCCTGCACCGCCAACGCAGTGTCGACGGGCGACACGTGGCTGCAGAACAACCTCCCGTCCATCATGAGCTCGGCCTGGTACCGGCAGAATGGCACCATCATCGTCACCTGGGACGAGTCGGTGGGCACTGACACGAGCGGCTGGCACGGGGGTAATGGTGGCCACGTCGCCACCGTGGTGATCTCCAACAAGAACAGCGGTGCCGGTGCATACACCGCGGGCGGAAACCTCCTCGGTATCCTCCGGGGGATCGAGAATACATACGGTGTCGGTCAGCTCGGCGCGTCGTCCGATCCGGCCAACGGTGACATCAGCGGCGCGTTCGGCGTTGGGTCAGGGCCGCCGCCGCCTCCGCCGCCGCCCTTCTCGCCACAGGCTGTCGGCGCGCCCCAGGTGGCGGTGACCCCGGATGGCAGCCAGCAGCTCGTCTTCTGGAAGAGCACCTCCACCAACCAGCTCAACGAGGCGTGGTTCGCCCAGGGGAGCTGGCACGGCCCGATCAGCTTCCCGCAGCTCGGACCACTCACCTCCACCCCGGCCGTCGCGGTCACCAAGGACGGCTCCACCCAGCTCGTCTTCTGGCAGGGTCCCGGCGGCCACCTCTTCGAGGCCTGGTTCAGTGGCTCCTGGAACGGGCCCGTCGACATCACCGGCGCGGCCCTCAATGGCCAGGGCGCACTCGCATCCGCACCGTCGGTGGTCACCACCAGGGACGGCTCCCAGCTCGTCTTCTGGCGCGGCGGTGACGGCCATTTCGGCGAGGCCTGGTACAGCGCCGGTGGCTGGCACGGCCCCGTCGACTTCGCCGGCCTCGGCACCCTCGCCTCGGCGCCGAGCGCCACGATCACCCCGGACGGCTCCACCCAGCTCGTCTTCTTCCAGGGCGCCGACAACCACCTCAATGAGGACTGGTTCACGCTCAACGCCTGGCACGGCCCCGTGGACTTCGCCGGGCTCGGCACCCTGGCGTCGTCGCCGAGCGTGGCGGTCACCCCGGACAGCTCCACCCAGATCGTCTTCTCGAAGAGCCCCGCCGGCCACCTCCAGGAGGACTGGTTCACCCAGGGGTCCTGGCACGGCCCCGCCGACATCACCAACGCGCTCGGCGGTGCCGGCCTGCTGACCTCGGCCCCGAGCGCCACGATCACCACCGACGGTTCCACCCAGCTCGTCTTCTGGCAGGGCGCCGGCGCCACCCTCTGGGAGGCCTGGTACGCCCAGGGTTCCTGGCACGGCCCCGTCAACTTCAGTGGCTAGGAGCCGCTCGCGGCAAGCACGCGGGTCGTTCGCGTCAGTCTGTACCGGCGATTGCGCCTCAGCGATTGCGCGGTAACGATTGACGCGACCAGGGTTGTGCGAATGTGCACAGTGCGTATAGTGTGTGGAGACGTTGAGCGCGGTCATGTGCCAGTGAGACAGGCGCGCGACTCATTAACAACGAGTGTTTGAGATGAATCCAAAAATCGCCGCGGGTGTTAGCCTGCGTGCGGCCAATCTCGAGAAAAGACCCCAGGAGGTTCGCATCTGATGGTTCGTCAGCGGTTTGTCATCGCCCTCGCCGCCCTTGCCACGGTCGCCGCGGCAGGCTTCGGCACCTTCCACCATTCGGCTGCGGCCGGACCGGTGACCAAGTACACGTTCACCCCCAAGCCCATTGCGGCAGCCGGGACCCTGACGACGGCATCGGCGCCGATCTCAGTGACGGTGACGGCGGCCGACTCGACCGGCGCGCCAGTTCCGGGGTCCAACATTTTTCTCTCGTTCGCATCGGTCGGTCTGAAGCCCCCCGGCACCGTGGGCGGCTCTGCAAAGGTCGGAACCACGGCCCTGGGCCCGACACCGACCTCCTTCCCGGCAAGCAGCGGCCAACTGGTCATCACGTACACGCCCTCCCCGGGTCCCGTGCCAACCTCCGGACGGGATGTCATCACCGCCGGTGATTCGGCAACTCCCACTATCACTGGGTCCGATGCGTACGCCTTCTCCGCCGTGGCCTCGTACGGGTGGAGCCCGGCGCCGCCAATCGCCCCCACGGGATCCCTGGCCGCCGGCGCCTCGGTCACCTTCAGTGTCATCGTCAAGGACGCCGCTGGCGCTGGCATTCCCAGTGGCACAGTTTTCCTGTCCTTCGTCGGTGCGGGCAGCGCGACGGCCGTCGACAACAACCCGACGCTGACCAAGCCGCTGACCTCCACTCCGAAGACATTCGTCGCGGACAACAACGGCATGGTGTCGATCACCTACCACGCGCCCAGCAGCCTCCCCAGCGGTGGCACGGACACGGTCACCGCCCAGGACAGGGGCACGAGTCCCACGGTGACCTCGGGTGACAACTACAGCTTCTCGGGGACGCCGTCGTTCCTGCCGAAGAACGTGGGCGCGCCCCAGGCGGCGGTGACCCCGGATGGCAGCCAGCAGCTCGTCTTCTGGAAGAGCACGACCACCAGTCAGCTCAACGAGGCGTGGTTCGCCCAGGGGAGCTGGCACGGTCCGATCTCCTTCCCGCAGCTCGGCGCGCTTACCTCCACCCCGGCGGTCGCGGTCACCAAGGACGGCTCCACCCAGCTCGTCTTCTGGAAGGGTCCCGGCGGCCACCTCTTTGAGGCGTGGTTCAGTGGTTCCTGGAACGGGCCCGTCGACATCACCGGCGCCGCCCTCAATGGCCAAGGCGCCCTCGCCTCCGCACCGTCGGTGGTCACCACCACCGACGGCTCCCAGCTCGTGTTCTGGCGGGGCGCTGACGGTCACCCCGGTGAGGCGTGGTTCAGCGCCGGCGGCTGGCACGGCCCCGTCGATTTCGCCAGCCTCGGCACCCTAGCCTCCGCGCCGAGCGCCACCATCACCCCGGACGGCTCCACGCAGCTGGTCTTCTTCCAGGGCCTCGACAACCACCTCAATGAGGACTGGTTCACTCTTAACTCGTGGCACGGTCCCATTGACCTGACCAGCCTCGGCACCCTCGCGTCGTCGCCGAGCGTCGCGGTCACCCCGGACAGCTCCACCCAGATCGTCTTCTTCAGGAGCCCCGGCGGACACCTCCAGGAGGACTGGTTCACCCTCGGCTCGTGGCACGGCCCGGCCGACATCACCGCCTCCGCCCTCGCCGGCCAGGGCCTGCTGAGCTCGGCGCCCAGCGCCGTGGTCACCACCGACGGCAGCCAGCAGATCGTCTTCTGGCAGGGCGCCGGCGCCAAACTCTGGGAGGGCTGGTACGCCCAGGGTTCCTGGCACGGCCCGGTCAACTTCAGCGGCTAGGCCTTCGCAGCATCCATGGTGGGCCGGCAACGCACGGGCGTTGCC
>NZ_JAEKNS010000025.1:0-35240 GCF_016464765.1 Candidatus Aeolococcus gillhamiae
ACTTCGCCGGGCGGTGGCGTCGCGCCTGCGCGATGATTGGTCGCCAGAGCAGATCTCGGGTTGGCTCGTGAACGAATACCCGGACGACGCGACCATGCGGATCTCGCACGAGGCGATCTATCGCAGCCTCTTCGTGCAGACGCGAGGCGTCCTCAAGCGCGAACTATTGGCTCACCTCCGCACCAAACGTCCCGTGCGTCGAGGCCGGCCAGCCAGCCGGCACGGGCAAGGACGGGGCGGCATCATCGACGCCGTTTCCATCCGCGAGCGGCCAGCTGAGGCCGAGGATCGCGCGGTTCCAGGCCACTGGGAGGGCGACTTGCTCGCCGGTTCGAAGAACACCCACATCGCCACGTTGGTGGAGCGCCGCTCGCGCTACGTTCTGCTCGCTCGGGTCACTGGCAAGGACACCGAGAGCGTGGTGAGCGCGATCACGGACACGATCATCAAGCTTCCACAGGACCTGCGCCGCACCTTGACGTGGGACCGCGGCTTGGAGCTCGCCGCGCACAAGGCCTTCACGGTTTCCACCGACGTCAAGGTGTACTTCTGCGACCCACGGAGTCCGTGGCAGCGCGGCACCAACGAGAACACCAATGGCCTTCTGCGCCAGTACCTGCCGCACCATACGGACCTGAGCCAGCTCACACAGTGGGATCTCGACGCAATCGCGCGCAAGCTGAACACACGGCCACGGAAGACGCTTGGGTTCGCGACGCCAGCGGCTAGACTCGACGCGAGTATTGCGTCGACCGGTTGAACTCACCCCGACTACCACCAGCGCTCGTTTCACCCCCGGGGTCCAGAGCGTCTTCTTCTGCTTCTCACGCTCCCGCTCGCTGACGGCGAGCTGGTCTGAGGACCTCTGCACCTCCTCTTCGGAAATGTCGATCCCCAGCTGTCCCAGCGCCTTCCTGGTCTCGGCGACACGGCCCTTGAGCATCAGCCATCGCGGGGATTCCGGCATCCGGGCACGCAACGCGATGCCGAGGATCGCTGGGACCGCGCCCAAGCCGAGGATGAGCCGCCAGCCTGCACCAGTGGCCGAACCGGGCGCCAGCTTGAGGATCACCAAGGCGACGATGTAGGAGACGAGGATGCCCACGGTGATCATCCATTGCTGGATCATGGCGAGCGCGCCGCGGCGGTTCCGCGGCGCGAACTCTGCGATGTAGGCGGTGGCGATCGCGGAATCCGCGCCGATCGCGAGCCCGATGATGGTACGGGCAGCGAGGAGCATGTCGGCGTTCAGGGCCACCGCCGACAGGATGGCTCCGACGGCATAGATGACGACGTCGATGATCAGCAGGGACTTCCGTCCAAAGCGGTCAGTCAGAGGCCCGGCCGCCAGCGCTCCCACCGCAGCTCCCAGCGACGCACCGGCCACCAGGTAGCCCACCGCGAAGTCAGAGAGCTGGTAGGGGATGAAGGGCAGGGCGGAACCGATGTTGGAGGTGTCGTAGCCGAACAGGAACCCGCCGACGCAGGCGAGCAGCGCCAGATACCAGTAGAAGGAGCCGGTGGCCTGGGAATCCAGGGCGCCGAGCACCCCCTCCGCCGGTGGTTGCTCCGCCGTGCCTGTGGTGGTCATCCGCGCGCCCTCCTTGCACTCCGAAATCGATCATCTCGAGATGTGGTGGCGCTGGCCACAGCCAGGCCGACTGATATGTGCGTCGGGGCGGTTGGTACATATCAGCCGATGACGACCCAGCGCGGTCCCCGAGATCCAGCCCCGCGGAGCGGTCGAGCCATGCGCATCCGGATGAGCCCCGAGCGGTCGTCCCGGTGACACGTGAGGGCGCAGGCACGAGCGCGGCCGAGCGGCTGCTCGCTCACCGATCACCCAGCCCGTCTCCGACCGACGCCGTCAGTGGGTTCTCGCCACGGGGATACGACCCGTGCCCGCGCTATGCGCCAGTGGAGGGCGCGGTGCTCAGCGGATGGGCCGCGCTTGCGGAGCTAGCGACACGTGTCCGCGTGCTCGCCGTCGACGGACCGGAGATCGCGCCCTGGGACGAGCTGGTCGATCAAGTACAACGCCTGTTGGGCGAGCACGGCGTCATCGTCGAGACCCTCGACGCTCGCCACGGCATGGCGTCATGGACAACGATCGTTGCACTGACCAGCTCGACCGAGCTCGCCGACGACCCTGACTTCGAGAGCCTGGCGAGCGTGGCCCTCGAGGACCTGTTCGAACAACCCGTCCAAGCCGAGCCGAGTGGCCCCAGTGTGACGGTCATCTTCGGCCCCGGAGCAGCGCTCTCCGACCATGACCTGCTGTGGTACTTCGACCAGCCCAAGCGATGTGCCGAGGCGGCCGTGGCGACTGGCAGCGCCCGCAACCTCGGCCAGCGGGACGTGTCCGACAAGTCGACGACGCGGCGGTTGTTCTACGTCGATTGGCCGATCCTGGACCGCCACCGCGAGACGATTGCCCCCGCTGTGTCGCTCTGGATCGACGGCCAGGACGCCCGCCGGCCGAGCGCACTGGAGGCGCGCACGTTGGCGGCGACGGCCGCGGCGTTGGTTCATCAACCGTTCCGCACTCGCCCCATCTTCAACACCACTCCCTGGGGCGGTCATTGGGGACAACGCCAGCTGGGCGTCGGCACCGACCAGCCGAACACCGCTGTGGGGTACGAACTGATTGCTCCAGAGAGCGGCGTACTCATCGGCGACCGGGCCGACCTCACCGTGGAGGTCCCCTTTCAGCTGTTGGTGTCGTTGTGCCCGACCGAGCTGCTCGGCGAAGAGGTGCACGACCGCTTCGGGACCTCATTTCCGATCCGATTCGACTACCTGGACACCGTCGACGGCAGCGACCTCTCCGTGCACTGCCACCCCCAAGCAGGCTTCATGCACGAGATCTTCGGCTGGCCGTACACCCAGCACGAGAGCTACTACGTGATGGTCGCCGGCAACGGCGGCAACATCTTCCTCGGCTTGCGCGACGACGCCGACATCGATGCCTTCCACGCTGACGCTGTGCGGGCCGAGCAGACGGGCGAGCCCTTCGACATCTGCCGGCACATCCAAACCTTCCCGGCGGTGGCCCACCAGCTCTATCTGGTCCCGGCTGGAACCCCGCACGGCAGCGGAGTCGGCAACGTCGTCCTCGAGGTGAGCGCGACTCCGTACCTGTATTCGTTGCGCTTCTACGACTGGCTCCGCCGCGACGAAGACGGCCGACAACGACCGGTGCACGTCGAGCTCGCCTTCCGAAACCTCGACCGCGAACGGCGGGGCAACCAGGTGGCGGCCGATCTGGTCGCGGTGCTTCGACCTCAGCGGTCGGGGCCGGGCTGGCGCGAGGATGTGCTCGCCGACCTCCCCGAGATGTTCTTCGATGTCCGGCGCCTCGAGCTGGAGCCCGACTCCCAGCTGGACGACGACACCGCGGGCCGGTTCCAGGTGCTCACCGTGGTCGAAGGCGCCGGAGTCGCCATCGTCACCGCTGCGGGCAGGCGAGTGCTTCTCGCCTACGCAGAGACGGCTGTTGTCCCGGCCGCCGTGGGCGCCTACACCGTCGCGGCGTGCGGCTGCGAGCGGGTGCGGGTGGTGAAGGCGCAGGTGCGATGACCGCGCCCGTCGAGACCGCAGCTCGAGGCTCTGTCGGGGTGTTGGAGGTCGGTGGCACCCACCTCACCGCGGCTCTGGTCACGCAGCGCGCCGATCAATGGATGCCCGGGCCGGCACGACGAGGTGTCCTCGACGCCTCCGCGTCCGCGGAGGAGCTTCTCCAAGGCTTCGCTGCCGCCATGACCGCGGTCGACGCTCCGCCGGACGCCCCGTGGGCGATCGCCATTCCCGGTCCGTTCGACTACAGCAGCGGCGTCGGCTTGTTCGAGGATGTCGGCAAGTTCGACTCCCTGCTCAATGTCGACGTCGGCTCTCGTCTCCGTGCCGAGCTCCCCCATCTCGCCGGTGGCCTCACCTTCATCAATGACGCGGACGCTTTCGCGATCGGCGAATGGCTCCAGGGGGTCGCGGCAGGAGCCGCCCGCTGCGTCGGCATCACCCTCGGCACCGGGATTGGCTCGGCCTCCTCGACCACGGACGTCCGGTAATCAATGACCCGGCGGTGCCACCGGACGGACGGGTTCACTATCTGCACATCGGCAGCGCCGCCCTCGAGGATGTCGTGTCGCGCCGCGCCATTCTGGCGCGCTACCTCTCGGGGCCGAGCGTAGCGGGGTGCGTCGGGCTCGACCTTCAGGACATCTTCGACCGTGGCCGACAAGGCGACGACTGGGCGAGGCGCGTCCTCGATGAAGTGTTGCACGCCCTCGGTGTCGCTCTGGCTCCGTGGTTGGAACGATTCAAGGCGACCGTGGTTGCGGTCGGCGGGGGAATGACCGGATCATGGGACCTCGTCCGTCCTCCGTTCTGCGAGGGGCTGCGCGTTGGCGGCGTCAGCAAGCACCTCGAGGTTCTGCGGTCAGCCGACTCCGAGAGATCCTCTCTGGTCGGAGCCGCCAGCTCCGCGGGTTCGGCGCCGACATGACGACCGTGTTGCTTCGGCCGTGCCCTGGCCAGCCGTGTCGCGCAGCTGCGAAGTTCGGCTAATGAGCAGCGAGCACGATCAGCGACCGTGGGGCTCGTACACCGTCCTTGACGAGTCGTCCATCCACAAGGTGAAGCGCATCGAGGTGCGCCCAGCGTGTCGGCTGAGCTACCAGCGTCACCATCATCGCGCCGAGCACTGGTTCGTGGTTGCGGGGTCCGCGCGGGTGACCTTGGATGGTGACGTCCGGACCCTCGGACCCGGTGACGCCATCGACATCCCCCGAGGAGGCGCGCACCGGATCGCCAACATTGGCAACGACGAGCTCATCTTCATCGAGGTCCAGCACGGCGACTACTTCGGCGAGGACGACATCGAACGGCTCGAGGACGACTTCGGGCGGGCGGGCTGACGTGGCCCGCCAGACCCGGCTGGTCGGACGCGACCCACACAGCCAGCGATACAGCAGGGAGCAGATGAGACGATGAAAGCGATCACCGTGGTCCCCGGCAACCCCGACCAAGTGCAGGTCAGCGATCTGCCCGACCCGCCGCCCGACCCAGGAACGCTGCTCGTGCAGGGACGGCTGCTTGGCATCTGCGGCACCGATGTCGACATCGTCGACAATGGCTATGGCTGGCCGCCACCAGGACGGGAACGGCTGGTGATCGGCCACGAATCGCTGGGTGCCGTCCTCGAGGCTCCCAAGGGCAGCGGATTCACGGCGGGAGACCTCGTCGCGGGCATTGTGCGCCGCCCCGATCCTGTGCCGTGCGAGCCCTGCTCACTCGGTGAGTGGGACTTCTGTCGCAACGGGCAGTACACCGAGCGCGGCATCAAGGAGCTCGACGGCTACGGGGCGCAGCTCTGGCGGATCGAACCGAAGTATGCCATCCACGTCGACGTCAGCCTGGGTGACTGCGGCGTCCTGATCGAACCCGCGTCGGTCGCCAAGGCCTGGGAGCAGACTGAGCGCATCTTCACCCGCGCGAGCTGGCGACCCAAGGTCGCGCTGGTCACCGGCGCCGGCCCGATCGGGCTGTTCGCAGCGCTCCTCGGCGTGCAGCGGGGCCTCGAGGTGCACGTGCTCGACCGCAACAGCAGCGGGCCCAAGGCGCAGTTGGTCGCCGACCTCGGCGCCTCCTTCCATACCGGCGAGGTTGACGACATCGGCATCACTCCCGACGTGGTGATGGAATGCACGGGCCACGGACCGCTCGTCTTCGAGCTAGCCAACGTGGTCGCCCCCGACGCGGTCATCTGCTTGATGGGAATCTCCTCGGACACCCGCTCGATCACCTTGGGTCTCGACCAGATCAACAAGGAGATGGTGCTGGAGAACATGGTGCTGTTCGGCTCGGTCAACGCCGGCCGACGCCATTACCAGCAGGCCGCCGACGCTCTCGCCAAGGTCGACCGTAGCTGGCTGGAGCGGCTCATCACACGCAGGGTGCCGATGAGCGGCTTCGTCGACGCCCTTCACAAGCACGAGGACGACGTCAAAGTGGTTGTAGAGATAGGCGCGTGACCACGGGAACCGATGCAGGCTCGCTTTCCTTGATCAGTCGGTGGGAACCTCAGCTTGGCAAAGACCTGCCCACACTCCCGCGGCGCCCGGTGCGGTTGTTCGACGTACTCATCAGACAGATTGCACCAGCTCCGTAGAAGCCCGGTCACGCACGCCTGACGTGCAGGAGAACACCGAAATGACGACGCAGGACAACTTCTCGCTGACCAAGCTGAGCGATTCCGGAGAGACGGTCGCGAACACCTCCGACGACATTCGCGGTCGGAAGGTGAAGGACAAGGACAGTCAAGACCTCGGCAAGGTGGATGATCTGCTCATCGACGACGAAGAGCGGAAAGTGCGCTTTCTCCTGGTAGAACACGGAGGTTTCCTCGGGGTCGGCGAGACGAAGTCGTTCATCCCCGTCGACGCGATCACGCGTATCACCGCTGATGAGGTGCACATCAACCACTCTCGCGACCACGTCGCCAGGGCCCCTCGCTACGATCCCGACCTCGTCAACAGCAGGACGTACCACGCGGGCATCTACGACCACTATGGCTACATGCCATTCTGGGGAGCCGGCTACAGCTACCCGATCTTTCCGCACGTCGCCTAGGCATGTCAACGTTTTGGTTCATACCACGAGCGGCGACTGGCCGGCGAAATTCATTCCCAGCGGGTTCGAGCGAACCGCTGGATGGCATTGCTCGCCACCGAAGATCTCTGGGTGCTCGAGGATTCCACAGACGCGGATCGCCAACGCGGCGCGACGCCTGCCCACGCTTCGCGGCGCCCCCGGCGCGCTTGCTCGACGGACTCATTGACAGATTGCACCAGTTCGGTACAAGCCTCGGTCACGCACGCAAGACGTGCAGGAGAGCACCCCGATGACGACGCAGGACAACGCGATGCTGAGCAAGTTGAGCGATTCTGGCCAGACGGTTGCCAATCCCGCCGATGACATTCGCGGGCGGAAGGTGAAAGACAAGGACGGGAAAGATCTCGGCAAGGTTGACGATCTGCTCATCGACCAGGAACGAAAGATGCGATTCTTGCGAGTAGAGCACGGAGGCTTCCTCGGGGTCGGCGAGACGAAGTCCTTCATCCCCATCGATGCGATCACCCGAATCACCGAGGACGAGGTGCACATCAACCACTCGCGTGACCGCGTTGCCAAGGCCCCGCGCTACGATCCGGACCTCGTCGACAGCAGAACCTACTACGCCAACATCTACGGCTACTACGGCTACGTGCCGTACTGGTGAGCCCGGCTCCGGCACCAGCTACCGGCATCCGCTCTTCTGAGCCTCTCCCTGCTGCGTGGTCAGGCGATCGCGTTAGCGGTCCACGGAGCGGCGGGTGAGTCAGTCACGAACGCGGAACTGCAGCCGACCGGGTCAGGGGTCAGCAGTCTGTTGGTCGCGCCCTGCACGCCGACGTCGACACTCGACCAGCCTCCGCGGTATCCTCGTGTCCGCACGCGGGAGCTCGGACACTGCCGGGCTGAGAGGGCGACGCTACGGGTCTCCGACCGCCGAACCTGACCGGGTAATGCCGGCGTAGGGAGGCAGCCCATGACAGCCGCTGATGCTGTGGGGGTTCATCCGGGCGACCGCTGGGCTGCGCCGGCCCCACCCTGGATGGACCAGTCCCGCGACCGTTAGGACTGGTCGACCAGTTGGCGCTGTGGGGGAATCTCGGCGTCAGCCTGCTCGGTCCCGTCGGCGCCCTGTTTGTGCTCGCACCGGCCGGCGCGCGGCAAGCCCTCCCTTCTCTGCATAAAAACTAGCTTTCTCGTTTTTACGATGTCACCGAGCATAAAATCAAGGCATGCGCGCCCCCCATCGCATCCGCCCGCTGAGCCCACCTGCACTCGACCACCAGGCTCACCGTGCCCTGGGTAGCGCTAGTCGAACCCACCTCATCCAAACACTGCTCGCGGAGGGCCCTCTGCAAGCGGAACAGCTGGCTGGTCGCGTCGGCTTGCATCTCAACACCGTGCGGGCCCACCTCGAGGTGCTTCGGAAGGCGAACCTGGTCAGCGCCAGGGCTATTGCGCGTCCTGGCCCCGGTCGTCCCCGGCTTGCGTTCGCGGCTACTGAGATGGTTCCCGACGATTGGCGCGGGGGTAGTTATCGGCTACTGGCTCGCATCCTGATCGCCTCGCTCCGGGAGCCAGACGGACCGGAGCGCGTGACCACTGCTGGACGCGAGGCCGGGCGAGAGCTCGTGGCGGCCGACCGACGCACGACCCCGAGGCCCACGGATCCACGCGGCGGCGTGCTCACCCTGCTCGACCGCCTCGGCTTTGCGCCACGAGCACTGGACCCGGCGCCGCCGGGAGAGCCCGAGGTAGTGGAACTGCACGGTTGCCCTTTCAGTGAGCTGGCTGAAAGCGACTCGCCAACCGTCTGCTCGGTGCATCAGGGGATCCTTGAGGGAGCGTTTGCGCAGCTGGGTGGCAATCCGGAATCGCTCCAGCTTATCCCGTTCGTGGCGCCGGGGCTATGCGCCGTCCACCTCCACCAATCGTAATGCCCGCTCGGTGGCAGTCTGCAGATGGGCTGAGCCCGCTCCGGCTCAGCCTCGGCAACGCGCCGCCGTTCGACGTTCCGGCCCGCTTCATCGCCCTGGGTGGCACGGCGCTGCTCGCCGGCTGCGTCCTGATCGCCCTCGGAGCCGACCGGCTGGTGGCGCCAGGCGGCTGGGACACGCCCGAGGCGCTGGGAATCACCCACATCCTCGCTCTCGGCTTCGTCACCGCGATCATGACCGGGGTGCTTTACCAGATGCTTCCGGTCATCCTCGGTGCTCGTCCGGCCCCTGCGCGCGCCAGCCGGCTGACCTGGTGGTGCTTCCTCGTATCGACCGCCGTCTTCACTGCGACACTGATCAGCGGGCATGACGATCTCGCCCCGATCGGCGGCATCGCTCTCACCCTCGCAATCGCCGCCATCACGGCTCACGCGGTTTCCGTGATGAGGCGGGCGACGCGCTGGAACGTCGTCGCCGTGTACATCGCGATCGCCGTCGGCTGCCTCGACGCCGTCGCGGTGATGGGTGCTGTGCTGGCCGTGTCTCTGCGCACCGGGATGCTCGCAGATCCGCTTTCCCTCCTCGCCCCCAAGATTCTCCTCGCCGTCGGCGGATGGCTGGGCCTGGTCCTGGTGGGCGTCTCGTACCAGGTGGTACCGCTCTTCAACGTGTCGACGGTGCGCCCTCGGTGCCCCCGACCTGTCCTGCTCCTGCTTTCGACGGGGCTGATGCTCGGCGTCGTCGCCCTGGCGGCGGATCTCGCTCCGCCGGTGCGCGCGGCCGCTCTCGTTCCGTACGTCGCCGGAGCGGTCCTCTACGTCACCGACATCGTTCGCCTGACCCGTTTCCGGGGCCGACCCGCGGGGCCGGGGATCACGCCGGTGGGCGAAGTGGCCGCTGCGGTCGTGTTCCTCCTCACCGCGCTGGTCGCGCTGCCGGCCGCCGCCGGGATGCAACCATGGCCGCAGGTGACGGTGACCAGCGCGCTGCTCGGCTGGGCACCGCTGGCCATCTCGGCGAACGGGGCGCGCATCTTCCCCTTCCTCGCCTGGACGCGCGCTGGGGTTCCGGGCGCCGCACCGCTGGCGGCAAACCGTATCCCGATCCGGGCCGGCCTCGGACAGCTGGCTCTCCTGGGTCTGGGCTGGCTGCTCCTCGAGGCGGGGTTCCTCACCCGGTCCGGGGCCGCCGCGCGAACCGGCGGCCTGCTCCTCCTGCTTGGCGCTCTCGCATTCCCAGCTCTGATCGCCCTCGCACTCGGAGGGCGGCGTTTCCGATGGGCGCCGCTGGGCCTGTTCACGCGCTAGGTGGGCTGAGCCGGTGCTGAGCATCTCCGGTGCGGAGCTGGTTCTCTGGTTGCACGTCCTTGCCGCCTGCGTCTGGATCGGTGGGCAGGTGGTCGTGGCGATTCTGATTCCGGTGCTGCGGGGGCACGGCCAGCTCGCGAGCCTGGCCGGCCAGCGATACCAGGCTGTCGCGTGGCCAGCATTCGGCGTTCTCCTGGTCACGGGGATCATCAACGTCGGCAATGCTGGACTGCAATGGTCGCACCTGCTCGACAGCCCGGCCGGGCGAACGCTTGTTGTCAAGCTCGGCCTGGTGGCTCTCTCCGGTCTCGCTGCCGGCGTCCATGCCTGTCTGCAAGCGCCGGGTGTGAGGGCTGACTCGGCGCGCCGCCCGTGGACGTCGGCGCTGCTCGGATCCGCAAGCCTGGTGACCGCCGTCCTGGCTGCCCTGTACGGCGTGGCGATCGCGAGCGCCTGACGTTGCATCGGCCGAGACCGCGGTGGCATCAGGCCGTCGCGAGGGCCCGGCGTGTGCGCCGCTGACGGACCAGCGTGCGTGCCGCCATGAGCAGCAGAAAGGCACCGAAGACAGCGCGCAGCACCGTTGACGGTACCGCCAGCGCGATCGTCGACGCAGGCACGGCAACGGCGGCGCCGACGAGCCCGGCGGTGATGCCCGGGCGTACCGCCACCTGACCCCGTCGGCGGTACGCGGCTGCCCCCACCAAAGCGGTCGGAATGACTGCGGTGAGCGCGATTCCCTGGGCCAGTGCCTGCTCGGTGCCCAGCGTGATCACCATCACCGCCACGAGCACCCCGCTGCCCCCGATGCCCAGTAGCCCGGAGAGCACGCCACCGAAGAAGCCAAGCAGCACCAGGGTGATCACCGCCCCCAGCGTGAGGGTGAGCGCCTTGGAGCCGGCCCCGAGGCCGAGTGGCACGATCAGCCGCGCGCCGAGGAGACCCGACACGATGGCAAAGGTGAGGCGCAGCCCGTGGTCGGTGAACTTCGCGCTCAGCGAGACGCCGATGAGCGCCCCCGTCAAGCTTCCGGCCACCAGCAGCGCGGATGCGGGGCCGTCGAACTTCCCGCCGGGCGCCAGCGCATAGGTGGCGGAGCCGACAACGGCGACGGGAACGATGGCGAAAAGCGAGGTGCCCGTGGCGGTGTGCCGGTTCATCCGGGGTGGCCCACGTCAGGCCTGGAACCAGCACGATGCCGCCGCCGATGCCCAGCAATCCAGCGAGCACTCCTGCAACGGCACCGACGATCGCCAGCCGCGATCGCTGTTTGTCGCGCTGCGCTGTCATCTCCTCTCGGGGGGTTTGCCGTTGAGAAGCGGTGGGTCACAGCTCATTCGCGTGTCGCCACCTGACATTGGGGTGGTCAAGTCCTACATCCCTGGAGACGCTCGATCACCCTTGCTCGGCGCATCGAGCGGAGCGGCCGGCTGGCGTCGGAAGAGCCCAACGGAGGGTCGGTACTGTGAAGCATCGAGGATGAAATGCCGTACCCCGCGGGTGACGACCGGGTACTCGATTCGTATCTCACGGGTGTCGTCATTGACCTCCGTTGCAGGTGCGTCCATCCACGCGCTCCCCACGTAACATCGCACTGTCTGGGGTGGTGCGAGACGGCGCCATCCACGCCCGTGGAGTTGCGTCTCGACCGCGTCCTGCTCGTTGAAGCTCATGGGGTGGTGACATCCCCTCCACGACGCGCCGGTAGGCGCCGTTCGTTCGCCGCGCGTCGCACCGCAGCGACCGGGTTGGTGCGCGAGGGAGCACTCGCTGGGTCACCGACGAGCAGGACGGCGATCGTTCGGGCGATATGGGCTACCTCGGGCCGGCGCCCGAGGGAAGCGCGCACGATCGCGCCCTCGATGAGCAGCATCAGCTCCTTTTGGAGCTGAGGTGCTCGTACAGGGTCGAGGGCCGTCGCCAGGTCTCTTACCAGAGCAGCCAGCCGGTCCTTGTGCTGGGCGGCCCGATCGGCCACCGGGCCGCCACCGGCGTTCTCCCCGTAGGCGTTGACGAAGGCGCAGCCCACGAGGCCGGGGCTGATGAACCACGCGTCAAGGGGCATCGAACAGCCCGAGCAGACGCTGGCGCGGGTCGTCACCCACCTCGCCGAGTCTCGCCTCCAACCGCATCATCCACTGCTCGTCGCGGCGGTCCAGGTAAGCACTGACGAGGCCGGCTTTGGAGCCGAACTCGCGGTAGATGCCTTTGAGCCCCACCCCGGCCCGGTCGCGGACCGCGTCGATGCCGATTGAAGCGATGCCGTTCTCGTAGAACAGCTCACTCGCGGCGGCCAGGGCGCGATCGCAACGCGCCCACGCCGGGCACGCTCACCGGCGACATCGGTAGCCATCGTTCTCAAGGATAGCCGTGGGCAAGAACGGTCGTTACCCTCGGATGACCGACGTCAATGTCGCCGCCGGCCGTCGACCGCGACCAACAGGGGCTGGATGGGCCGGTTGAGTTGCCGCCGCAGCTCCGTGAAGTCCGCCGCGGCAGCCGGATACGCATCCCTCCGGCGTCCAGCGATGACGGGGGTCGCCGGCAGGGTGCCGGCTCCGACGAGAATCGCGTCGGCACTCGCACGCAGCAAGGCCATCACGAATCGGTCCGCTTCACTGTGTCCGCTGATGGTTCCCCCGGAGTCGGGGTGTCCGGGGCCGAGGGCTGTCACCCCGTCGACCGACGAGACGAAGTTCGCGTAAAAACACGGGCTGCGCAGGCGGTAACGGGCCGCCATAGAGGCGTTCAAGCCGAGGGCTCAGCGCGAAGACGGCCACGCCCGGTTCGTCAGCGAGTACGTGAGCTGCGGAGCTGACCCCCGGGCCGAGGCCGACAGAGGCCAGGCGGGGACGTCACTCGCCGGAAACGACTCTTTGGACGCCTCGTCGACCCAGTCGATGAGCGGCTGCCCGCGGCCCGGGGCCCCGGAAGCTGGCCCGTTGGTCAACTCAGCACGCATTCGTCGCCGCTCAAGGGGACCCATCTCGCTAGACGACGATGCGCAGAGGGTCCTCGAGCAGGGGGACGAGCCACTGCAGGAAGACGGCGCCCGCCGCACCATCGAGGGCACGATGGTCGATGGCCAGGGTGATGCTGAATGTCTGGCGGATCGCCGCGACACCCTCGTGGGCCACCACGCGCGGAGTGGTGGCTCCGACGGTGAGGAGGGCCGCCTCGGGTGGGTTGATCACGGCGGTGAACTGCTCGACGCCGTACATGCCCAGATTGCTGATGGTGAAGGTGCCGCCGCTGAACTGGCTCGGCACGAGCCCACCCGCACGCGCCGTGGCGATGAGCGCCTTGGCTTCGAGCGAGATACGGCGCAGGCTCTTCTGATCGGCGTCGCGGACCACCGGGACCACCAAGCCGGAGTCGGTGGCCACGGCGATCCCGATGTTGATGTGCTGATGGCGGAGCAGCCGGTCGTCAGCCCAGGAGACGTTGAGGTCGGGGACCGCGCGCAGTGCCGTCGCGCAGGCCTTCACCAAAAGATCGGTCACGCTTACCTTGACGCGCTCTCCGGCGGCGGCGAGCCGGTTGTTGAGATCGGCTCGGAAGGCGGTGAGTGCCTCGGCGTCCACGCTGCGGGTCAGGTAGAAGTGGGGCGTGCTCTGCATGCTCTCCACCATGCGGCGCGCCCCCACCCGGCGGATGTTGGAGAGGGGAACCTCCTCGTCGTCGGAAGCAGGAACGGCGGCAACTGGCGCGGTACGCCCTGCCGCGGGCACCGCGGCCTGATCCCGTGCGAGCCTCTCGACATCGACCTTGACAACACGGCCACTGGGTCCGCTGCCGCGCAGACCTTCCAGATCGATCCCGTGCTCGCGGGCCATGGCGCGCGCCACCGGGGAGGCCTTGAGTTGTCCACCGCCGTCTCCGCTCGACCTCGCCGCGGGCGTCGGCTGGTCGCTCCCGGGGGCGGGCGATGGTGGAACGACACGGGGCTCGGGCTCGAGCACCGTGCTTGGCGCGGACGTTCGCGAAGCGTCCGCTGACGCTCCAGTGTCCGCTGGGGCAATCGGAGCGGTGCCCGTCCCGATCCGGCCGATCACCTGGCCGATCGGGGCCGACTCACCGTCTCCGAGGGTGATCGCCTCCAGCACCCCCGACTCGTATGCCTCGAGGTCCATCGTGGCCTTGTCGGTGTCGATCTGCGCGATCACCTCGCCGCGCGCGATGCTGTCGCCCACCCGCTTCAGCCAGCGGGCGATGGTGCCCTCTTCCATGGTGTCGCTGAGCCGGGGCATGGTGATGTCGGCCATCAGGCACGCGTCCAGCGGTCAAGGCCGCTCGCTGCCAGCGTCTCGTGGACGACGCGGACCAGCTGCTCCGCGTTGGGGAGCGCGGCGAGCTCGAGCGGCTTGGAATAGGGGAGGGGGACCTCGGCAGCGGCGACGCGGCGGACCGGCGCATCGAGATGGTCGAAGGCTCCTTCCTGGATGGTGGCGGCCAGCTCGGCGCCGATGCCGTAGGACAGCCAGTCCTCTTCGAAGATCACCGCCCGCCCGGTACGAGCGACCGAGCCGACGACGGTGGCTCGATCGAGCGGTCGCAGGCTGCGCAGGTCGACAACCTCGGCGCTGATCCCCTCGTCCTCGAGATGGCTGGCCACTTCGAGAGCCACGGTCGCGGCGCGGGAATAGGACACGATGGTGATGTCGTCGCCGTGCTTGACAACGTTGGCGCGCCCGATCTCCACGCTGGCGTCGCCCTCCGGCACCTCCCCCTTGGAGTTGTACAGCGCGAGGTTCTCGATGAAGATCACCGGGTCGTCGTCGCGGATGGCCGTGCGCAGCAGGCCTCTTGCGTCCGCTGGGGTGCTCGGTGCCACCACCTTGAGGCCAGGCACATGTGCAAACCACACCTCCAGGTTCTGCGAGTGTGTGGCCGCCAGCTGCTGGCCGCCTCCTCCCGGTGTGCGCAGCACCATCGGCACGGAGACCTGGCCACCGAACATGCTGTGGATCTTGGCGGCGTGGTTGACGATCTGGTCGAGGGCCAGGATCGTGAAGTTGAGGGTCATGACCTCGACCACCGGGCGTAGGCCCAGCATGGCGGCGCCGATGGCGGCCCCCACGAACCCCTCCTCGCAGATTGGTGTGTCGCGCACCCGTTTGGCGCCGAACTCCTGGAGCAGACCGGCAGTGATCTTGTAGGAGCCCTCGAAAACCCCGATCTCCTCTCCCATGAGGAAAACGTCATCGTCGCGGAGGAGTTCCTCGCGCAGCGTATCGTGCAGCGCCTGGCGGTAGGTCATCACGGGCACGGGCGGTCCTCCGACTGGAGAAGCGGCCGGCTGTGGGGAGCAATCACCCGCCGACCACCGGATCACCGGGGAAAGCGCCCGGCTGGTTGGCGACCCGCGTCGCGTAGCTGTGCGCGAAGAGCTCGGCGGGCATCGGGTCGGCGCTCTCCTCGGCGAACGCCACGGCGGCATCGACCTGTGCGTCCACGTCAGCATCGATGCTCGCCGCGGCGGCGGCATCGAGCACACCATCGGCGATGAGCCGGACGCGGAGAGCAGGCACCGGATCATCGCGCTGGCTGCGCTCCGCCTCGGCCTTGGAGCGGTAGCGGGCCGGGTCCACGACCGAGTGGCCGCGGAGACGCTGGCAGACTGCTTCGAGCAGGGCGGGCTGCTGCTGTTCGCGCGCCTGCTCAATCGCGGCTCGCGCCGCCGCACGCACCGCCACGACGTCATTGCCGTCGACGCGCTCTGCATGCATCCGGTAGGCGCAGGCGCGGCGGTACAGCTCCGGCTCGGCGCTGGCCCGCTCGACGCTGGTGCCCATCCCGAGCCCGTTGTTGACGATCGCGTAGACGATGGGCAGGTGCCACAGCTGGGCCAGGTTGAGCGATTCGTGGAAGGCTCCGATGTTGGTCGCCCCGTCGCCCAGCTGGCACATGACCACCTCGCCACCACCGCGGTAGGAGATGGCCAGCGCGGCGCCGGTGGCGAGCGGGAGCTGGCCCCCCACGATGCCGTAGCCGCCGAGCATTCGCACCGGAATGTCGAAGAGGTGCATCGAGCCGCCCCGACCACGCGACACACCGGTCTGCTTGCCGAAGAGCTCCGCCATCACCCGACCGGGCTCCATGCCACGGGCCAGTGCGAAGCCGTGGTCGCGGTAGCTTGTGAACAGGTAGTCGCTCGGGTCCAGGGCGGCCGAGAGGCCGACCACCGTGGCTTCCTCACCGAGGTTGAGGTGGCAATAGCCGCCGATCCGCGCTCGCGTGTACATCTCCGCCGCGCGCTCTTCGAAGCGGCGGATCAGCACCATCATCCGGTAGTAGCCGCGCAGCGTTTCCGGGTCCGCGCCGTTGGATGCGAGAGCGCGGGATCTGCGGCTGCCAGTCACCGCAGCCGCCCCTCTCGAACCCTTGCCACGTGTCGCCACGTCAGCCACCTGGCGGCGGCGTCTGCTGCGTGAAGCGCCCCTCCGACGTGCCGCACTTCGGGCATCGTTGCGGAGGGCGATCGCCACGCACCGCCTCTCCGCACACCGCACACGCCCACTCCAACACCATCAATCCGATGAGGTCGCCGCGGCTGACGATGCCGACCAGGCGTCCCCCATCCATCACAGGCACGCGCTTGATGCGTCGCTCGATAAGCAGATGGCGCACGGACTCGATGTCAGTGTCCACGGTGACTGAGACCACGTCGGGGGACATGATGTCGGCAGCGGTCGGGCCGGCGCGGGCAAGGAGGTCGTACTCGCTGACCAACCCCACCACGTGGCCGGTGCCGTCCACGACGGGAATGGCGCTGATGCGGTGCTCGGTCAGCAATGCGGCCACATCGATCACCGGGGTGTCGACCTCAGCCTGGACGACGGGCGCTGACATGACCTCTCCCGCCCTCATCGCTCCCGGTCCCGCGGCAACACAGCCGTCATCGTACATTCCGCCTGTATGTAGCCCAGTATCGTCATGCCGGGGGCGCTGACGCTGTAGCTGGCCGCGCCATGTGCAGCGGGAGCCCCAGCGCGACCATGCTCGCCTCCATCGTCCCCTCAGCGAGGGTGGGATGGGCGTGGATGCTGTCGGCGAGGTCAGTGAGCGTCGCCTCGAGGTTCAGGGCGAGCACGCCCTCGGCGATGAGGTCGCTGGCATTCGGACCGATGATGTGAACGCCGAGCAGCTCCCCGTAGCGCCGGTCGGCGACGATCTTCACCATCCCCTCGCTGGCACCGAAGGTCTGCGCGCGGCCCAACGCCGCGAAGGGGAAGCGCGCAGCGACGACGTCGTGTCCCGCGCTGCGAGCGGCGCGCTCGGTGAGACCCACGCTGGCGATCTCGGGGTGGGTGAAGGTCGCCGCGGGCACCGCCTTGTAGTCCATGCGAGCCGTGCGGTCGCCGGCGATGACGGCGGCGGCCACCAGCCCCTGGTGGGAGGCGACGTGGGCCAGGAGCGCATGGCCAGTGACGTCGCCGACGGCGTAAACGTGCGCCACGCTGGTGCGCATCTGCTCGTCGACGGAGATGAAGCCGCGCTGGTCCGTGACCACCCCCACCCGCTCGAGGTCGAGGCCGGCGAGATTGGGTCTCCGACCCACGGCAATCAGGACGACATCGGCATCGACGGCGGTGGACGGTTCGCCACCGCGGCCGGTGATGACCGCGCGAAGCGGCGCCTTCCCAGTGCCGTTGACGCTCTCGATGCGTGTCACTGTGCTCGACGTGAGCACGGTGATGCCACGTTGCCGGAAGGAGCGCGCCAGCACGGCCCCGATATCGCTGTCCTCAGCGGGGACCAGGGTCTCGAGGAGCTCGACCACGGTCACCTCGGCGCCAAACGCGCTGAACAGACTGGCAAATTCCGCGCCGACGGCGCTGCCGCCGATGATGACCGCCCGCCGCGGGGCACTCTCGAGGCGGAAGGCACCGTCCGACGAGACGACACCGGCAAGCCCGCTGCCTGGGATGGCGAGGCTCGCTGGTGTCGATCCGGTGGCGATGATGAGGTCACGGCCGGTCACGGTGGCCAGGGGCTCCCCGCCGGGCGCCGGGGGCGCGTTGTAGAGCGGGCCACCAGGTCCGAGGGGTGAGTCACCGACGTCGACCACCTCCACGGTGGTCGCGTCGACGAAGCGGGCATGCCCGGATATCACGGTCACACTATTGCGCCGGAGCAGGGCCGCGACGCCCTCGATCAGGGTGCGGACAATGCGGTCCTTGCGCTGCAGGACGGCGGCGTAGTCGAGGCGCACGTTGTCGGCGAGCACCCCGTAGTCGGCGCTGCGCTGCATCGACTCGAACACCTCGGCGGAGCGAAGCATCGCCTTGGTCGGGATGCAGCCCCAGTTCAGGCACACGCCTCCTGGTCGCTCCTTCTCGACGAGCACGGTGTGCAGACCGAGCTGGGCCGCGCGAATCGCTGCGACGTACCCGCCCGAGCCGCCCCCGACAATGACGAGGTCGAAGGATCTCGGATCCGCCTCGTCAGCCACCGGCTGCCACCTCCCCGTCCCGACTGCCCGCCATGATCCAAGCCATGACGCCGTCGCCATCCGGACTGCACTGCCTACTCTAGGGCGCAGGTCTTTTGGTCTGCCGACGTGTCGTCACTGAGGGTGCGGCGTGAGGGGACTCATAAACGCCACAAGGGACACCAGCGCGGCCCCCCCGCGCGACTCGGGCGGGTCCCTGAGATGTGATCGCTGTGACGTGTGATCGCGATGTCCGAACTGCGGACGTTCGTCAGGACGGGTGCGATACCGTTCCGATGGGTAACTTGTGTGGGGAACACTGATCGCAGCGATTAGCTCCCCGATACCGCGCGCCCGCTTTGCGGCGCGGCGGGACAAGAGACGTGGCGTGCTCGGCTGGATCACCACGGTCGACCAAGAAGATCGCGATCATGTAGCTCTCCACCACCTTCTTCTTCTTGGTCGGTGGGGTGCTGGCGCTGCTGATGCGCATCCAGCTGGCCGAGCCGCAGAACAAGTTCCTCACGCCGGCGCGGTACAACCAGATCTTCACCATGCGGCGTTCCCGCGCGTCAACGCGCTCTCGTTCTGGCTGATCCCTGTCGGCGGCCTGGTGATGTACTCGGGCTTCCTGTTCGGGGGCACGGGGGTGGCGGGGTGGACCTCGCGCCGGATGGGACCATGACGAACGGGCCGTGTGGTCCCGGCACCGTGACTTTGCCGAGCGACATGAACGGAGCCAAACGTCACCAGGTACGACGGAAGATGTCCGTCCTCGCCCTGTGTGTTGCTCCCGTCCCGTTTCCCAGTGGGTGGTCAGCCCGAGTGCGCAACGGGTGGGTCGCTTCTCGCGTGCCGCCGCTTGGGTCCTCGCCGCTGCCGGCGTCTCGCGCTGCGTCTTGTCCTTCCCCTCTGCTCCTTACGGTCTCCACGCGGCCGCGTCACGCCGGCAACGCCGGGACGCAAACGGTGCGACCCGCGCAGCAACGGCACCCCGATCCAATCCAGCGGACCTCGTGATCGGCAACGACGGCCGTGGATTCAATGACCCGCTTGACCGAGTATTGCCGGAGCAGTGGAACGGCTTCCGAACCTGCGCACGGCCACTTCCGACTGTGCCCCAGCAGCGTCGTCCCCAATACGCTCGGGGTGCCGATCGACGGTGTACCGCGCGTCTGTCGCTGGTGCGCTGCCGGCCTTGATGATCGCCCACCGTACGCAGAACATCCGCGGCTAGCTGGTCGTCAGAGTTCGCGCAGATCGATCCGCTCGTCGCGTAGCACGTCGATGGGTACGGCAGCCTGTCGCGCGATCAGTTCCTGACAGGCATGGAGTTCACCCTGCTTGTCGAGCTCCGGATCACCGCCCCGGTTCAACCCCACCGCCGCTCGGAGGATTCCCTCGCGTACGTAGAAGCCGACAAACTTCTGACCTTGGACGTTGCCGCGGACCACGAATCGGTCCCAGCTCGCAGCGTGTCCCACGTACTCGAGCTTGTGCTCGTACTGATCGGACCAGAACGTGTGGACGTAACCGTATGGCGCGTCGTCCCCAAGGATCGAGCGCGCGGCAGCGGCGCCCATCTTCTCAGCGTTGTTGTAGTGCTCGACCCGGACGCGGCCGAAGAGGGGATGAAGATGGTTGGCAACGTCGCCGGCGGCGTATGTTCCATCGACGGTGGTGCGACACTGAGCGTCCACGAGGACACCGTTGTCGAGAGCGATCGCAGTGTCCGCCATCGCTGACAGATTGGGCTCGATGCCGACCCCCACCACCGCGAAGTCGCACTCGATCCGTGCGCCAGCCTTGGTGACCACGCGTTCGACACTGGCTGAACCCTCGAATCGGACCGCCCGATCTCGCGGTATCAGTTGCACGCTGTGTTCGCGATGGATGCGGGCCATCGTGGCGCCGACCTCGGTGCCCAGTACAGTGTCGAGCGGTGTCGCTCCACTGACGATGGCCGTGACAGCAACGTCCAACTGGCGCAGCGACGCCGCAACCTCGGATCCGATGAATCCCATGCCGACGACGACCGCTCGCGTCCCCGGCCGGGCGGCGCTCTTGATCGCGTCGCAGTCGGCCACGGTCCGCAGCAGGTGAACTCCGGGAAGGTCGGTGCCGGGGATCGCTGGTCTTCGGGGACGTCCACCGGTGCACAGCACCGCGCGGTCATAGCGGATGATTTCGTCGCTGCCGAGGCGTATCTGCTTGGCAGCTGTGTCCAATTGCGCCACAGCGGCGTCCGGACGGAACTCGACCTCGCGACGGTCGTACCAGTCCGGCGGCTTCACATACCAGCTGCCGAGGCCTTCCCTGCCCTGCAGGTATGTCTTCGACAACGGGGGTCGACCGAACGGCGGCGTCGCCTCGTCGCCGAGCAGCGCGATAGGACCGCGAAAGCCCTCCTCACGCAGTGTCACCGCAACACTCGCTCCTGCTAGCCCTGCACCGACGATCACGATGCGGTCATCCGTACGTCGCGTCGTCACTCCGCGAATAGCCGATCAGGCCGCGCGCTTCGGGTGCGTCAGCACGTAGGCGCAGCCATGGAGTGGCCGCGGTCCCTGGGGCTCAACTGCAGCGGAGATACCGGCGCCGCGGAGCGCGCCTTCGAGGATTCCGGCCTGTACGCGGCAGACCATCTCCCTCGCTTGTGCGCAGGCCTCGAGGAAGATGCAGTTGCCGGCGAGGATTCGGTCACCATCCACGCCGTAGTCGGCTCCGAACCGTCGAAGTGGGAGCAGCGCTTCGGCGACGGAGCTGGCCCCCGGGACCGCCAGTTGCTCGCCGAAGCGCATCGCTGCCTCCTTGGCGACAGTGGAGCCCTGGTTCCCGAGGCCGATGATGCAGTTGGCCAGGATGCTCGTCAACGTGACGAACTGGCGCGGCGGGTAGCTCATCGAGAGCACTCCTGCCCGAACCGAGTACAGCGACGCGGGCTTGCCCAGCCGTCCGCGACGTCGTGACTTCTCCAGGTAGCCGAGGTCAGTGAGTCGCTCCAAATGCGTGAAGGCGACCGTCCGATGAACTCCAGCGAGGTGGGAGAGTTCGTCGACGGTACGCGGTGTGCAGTCGCGGACCAGCGCAAGCAGGATTCGTCGCCTGGTTGGATCGTGGAGAGCGGTGACCAGCCGCTCGATCTCGTCAGAACGGGGCGGATCATTGAGCGCCTCAACCTGTCGAGGATGCTGCTGCGAGCCTTCGGTCACTTCCAGGAATCTAGCATTTATCGGGTCTTGACACAACGAACACTCCGGGGGCAGCATGGCGGCGCAAGCTTTACGAGCCCCGAATCGCGACGACAGGAGACCGCGAACCGTGATCGAGACCCTGATCGATCGAGTCATCTGGCGGCAGACCTGGCTCGCGAAAGTGGCCGTTCCCGTCCAGGGCGCGGTTGGGACGGTGTACGGGCAATACGTCGCCGTGGGCGTCGCTGCTGACTTCCCGACGGCGAACTGCGCCGGGTGAGTGCAGCCGGGAGGATCGCCGCGGTCGTGCGCCGTGCTGTCATGCTGCATGCCATCGCCGCTCTCTGCTCCCACGCCGGAGGGCCCTTCGACGAGGGCCGGCTCGATGGGGTCCGACTGACCTGCCTGTGGCGCGGTTCGGTGTTCTCGATTGAATCCGGCCATGGCTGCCCGGATCCCGCCACAGTTGATCAGCCGACGTTCGACGTCCGGGAGCGGGGTGGTGGCCACGTTGAGCTGAAGTTCGCGGCAGCGCCCCGTTGAGTCGGCCGGCGCTGCCCGAAGATGGCACAGCGTACGCGCGTCAGCCGGATGACCCAGGCACGGGCGAGCACGCCCGCTGCGGCGTGCCCGTGGACCCGTCGGGTCCGCCACTGCAGGTGGCCGAGGCGGGACACTTGGTCGAGGGGCTGCTTCGCTTCCTTGGTGAGGACCCCACACGCGAAGGCCTGAGAGGCACCCCCCAGCGCGTCGTCAGATCTCTGCAAAGTCTCACTGCCGGGTACGAGCACGATGTGGCCGGGGTGGTCAATGGTGCTGCGTTCGCCGATACCTATTCCGAGATGGTCATCGTTCGCGATATCGACGTCTACAGCCTCTGCGAGCATCACCTGCTGCCTTTCTTCGGTCGAGCGCACATTGCGTACATCCCCGACGGACGTGTCATCGGTCTCAGCAAACTCCCCCGAATTGTCGAAATCTTTGCGAGACGACTTCAGATCCAGGAGCGGCTCACCACCCAGATTGCGGACGCGCTTGACGATGTTCTGTCGCCGCTCGGAGTCGGCGTGATCATCGAGGCGGCGCACCTCTGCATGATGATGCGCGGAGTTCAGAAGCAAAACAGCCGGACCCTGACGTCGAGTATGCGAGGCGTCTTTCTCTCCGATCAACGCACGCGGGCCGAGTTCATGGAGCTCGTCCATAGAAGGCGCGCCGATGGAACGTGAGGCGGCAGAGCGAACATGCGCGGGCGACGTTACCGGCACCGTGCAGACCGGTGTCTACGCGTCGATGATCTCACGCGGCGGCACACTGTCCCGTAAGCAAAGGGATCGTCGAAGGTGACAGGAAGGTGGGCAGCTGTGAGTGCAACCCCAGCGAGCACGGAAGAAGCGGTGGAGGGATCACCGAGGGCCGGCCTCCGCCTTGCCGCGGTGGTCGACGGTCTCTAGGTGACAGCTCGAAAGCGGCCCAATCCAGCGCAGCCGTACCCGTTCCTTGACGAATACGGCGTCATTGGCGACATGAACTCGGCGGCGCTGGTGTCACGCGACGGCTCCATTGACTGGTTGTGTCTCCCGCGTTTCGACAGTGCGTGGGTTTTTGGCCGCCTTCTGGATTGGGAGCACGGCGGTCACCTTCGGGTCGCGCCGGAGGGCTGCGTTCCCTCGCGGCAGTACCGAACCGATTCCAACGTGTTGGAGACGACGTGGGTCGCCGGCCGCGATCAGGCGCAGGTCATTGACTTTATGCCCGTGCCTGTCGGTAGCCACGCGACCTCCGCGCCTGAGTCACTACGACTTCTTCGAATGGTCCAGCCGATGCGCGGCAAGCTCAATTGGTGCATCGACTTCTGCCCCATCTTCGACTGCGGGCGCAAGGCGACGAGGATCTCTCAGTCCGCGCCAGGGATCGTGACGGCACGCTCAGGGAGGGAGTCGGTGACCCTCGAGTATCCGCCTCACTTCAGACTGGCTCGGGGAGAGAAAGGTCTGAGTCTCACCGGCAGCCTCGCAGTCGGAGAGACGGCGGTGATCGCCTTGCATCACGGCCGGCCCGGTGGTCGTGCACAGCAGATTCCATGGAAGCTGGCGTCGCGCCTGCTGGATGAGAGCGATCGATTCTGGCGTGCGTGGCTGCAGCAATGCACGTATCGAGGCCGGTATGCCCCACAGGTCCGAAGGTCGGCGCTACTGCTCAAACTCATGCAATACCAGCCATCGGGCGCGTTTGTGGCAGCGCCCACAACCTCGCTGCCCGAAGCAGTAGGCGGCTCACTCAACTGGGATTACCGCTACACGTGGTTGCGTGACATGTCGGTCCTGGTCGACACCCTGCACCAGTTGGGCTTCGTCCAGGAGGTCGACCAGTTCATGGATTGGCTGGACACGAGCTGCGCCAGCGCGCCACTGAATTTTCAGATGCTGTATCGGGTCGACGGCGAGCCGCGGGTCACAGAACATGAACTCCCGGAGCTTGACGGGTATCGCGGTTCCCGGCCAGTCCGAGTCGGCAACGCCGCGGCAGGTCAGAAGCAACTCGACGTCTACGGCGAGGTGATGGAGGCTGCCCACGCAGCCTGGAAGCGCGACAAGCACTTGCCGCGACGGCGGCGGGCAATGCTCTTGCGGATCGTCGATCACGTCCTCCAGCACTGGCAGGAGCCAGACGCGGGCATCTGGGAGTCACGCTCGCGGCCCAAGCGCTACTTGTACTCACAGGCCATGTGCTGGCTGGCCCTCGACCGGGCGCTGCGCATGGATTCATCGCTTCGCCTCGGCGAGGGTCGCCGGGTGGACGTTCGACGTGTCCGGACCCGCATCCGGCGCGAGGTGCTCACGCGGGGCTTCAACCAGAGGCTTGGGACCTTCACCCAGGGGTTCGACGACGACACCCTCGACGCGTCCGCTCTGACGGTTCCCCTCACCGGGATGCTGGACGCGTCGGACCCGCGGGTGGTCTCGACTGTGCGCGTCGTGCAGGCGCAGCTCATGCGGGGCGGACTCGTGTATAGACACAAGGGAACAGAGTCGGAGTTCGCGCAGGACGAGGGCGCCTTTCTGGTCTGCTCCTTCTGGTTGGTCGACGTGCTCGCCCAGATGGGCCGGTTCGATGAGGCGGAAGAGCTCTTCGCGCGAGTGAGCCGTACCGCTAACGACCTCGGGCTCTTCGCCGAGGAGTTCGATCCGGGAACCGGACAACCCATGGGCAACTTCCCGCTGGCGCTGTCCCATCTCTCCATGGTGGGTGCAGTGCTGAACTTGGAGCGTGCAGCTCGTTCACGCCGGCACGCGCCTCGAGGGCGACCATAGACGGCAGTGACGAGCCGCTCGCGCAAGGGGCTGCGTGTGATAACAGCCACGCAAATGACGCTACAAACCTCGCCAGCCACCTGCGTCGACGCGAGAGCGAGCGATCTGTCGGACGCCCTCTCTATCGATTCCCTCCAGGCCTGCCGGTACCGGCATGCCCAGCCCTTGCGGTTGCGTAGAGTCCGTCGCTGGCAACGAGCAGGCGAAAGTCGCTCGCGGTGATGCCTCCACCGCTTCCTTCTGCACGTGCTTGGCTTGCACCCACTGCTGCGCACCTTCGTGTCACCTTCGACGATTTCTCTGTGCACTGTCCAAGTGTTCCGCTCCGTGAGATCACCGAGGCACAGATACCGATCTGCCCTGGCGTGACGTCACCTCGCAGGCACGCTCCGCCTCGATGCACTGGAGCCGGGTGTTGCAGTCAAAGACTATGCCGGGTTGGGGACGCGTACTTCGCACCAGGCCGACGACAACACGGGTGTGGCCTACGTCACGGCTCCGCTGGTCTCAGGTCTACTCCGTGACAGCGACCTCGCTCAGGTGCTTCCGGGCCAACTCCTGCGCCTCGGCTGGGAGATCCTCGAGTTTGGTGCCGCGAGGCTGGCAGCACTCACCACCGCCGGCGGTGGCCTCTGTGTAGGTCTTGCCGTCGCAGCACCATCCCTGGCTCGTGTCGGGGTGCCCGTGCTGATGTTCGCTCATGGCGCTCGTCCTCCTTGCTCAGCCAACTCTTGACCTACGATCGTACCTACGTGAGTGTGCTCGACATGGGCCAGCGTTGCGGTCCGTTATCTACCGGCTGGGTCGCGTTCCGCAGCATCGTCGTTGCTGGGAGAGCCGGGGCAGGACCAACGCGGCCACCTCTGACGCTGCCTGAGCTAGCCGCTGGCCTCGCCCAAACGTTCTTTCGCCTTCTGCTGGGCCTCAGCCGGGAGGTGGGCGAGGTCTGTCGCCATCGGCCGGCAGCACTCTCCGCCTTCACTGGCATGCTCGGCCGACGTGGGTCCGTCGCCGCACCACCCTTGGCTGGCATCGACGTGGTCGTGCTCATGCTTCTGCTCGCTCACGGTTGCTTCCCTCGCGGCCAGAACGTAAGGGTTGGGATCGAATACCTCACCAGGGGGCGGTGACAACAAGTGCGGGGTGACTCGAACCGGCCTCGACGCCCGTGGCCCGCGCTGGGCGCCAAGATCGAGCAAAGGCCGCAACGCTCGGGTCAGGGATTGGCACCTACGACTCAGGATGCCGGGCCATCACCACGGACTCCGCGCCGCACGGGCGACCGTCACGAGGCTCAGATCCAGCGCGACACCCAAGGAGGACACCATGACAACCCTCGCCAGCAGTGCGATGGCCACAACGGACACCGAGGCCCTGCGAGAGCTGGGACAGCAGCTGCGGGTGGACAGCATCCGCTGCAGCACGGCGGCAGGCTCCGGCCATCCCACCTCATCGATGTCGGCAGCCGACCTGATTGCGGTCCTGCTGAGCCGCCACCTGCTCTACGACTGGAGCCAGCCGGATCAGCCGAACAACGACCACCTGATCTACTCCAAGGGGCACGCCTCGCCACTCTGCTACGCGATGTTCAAGGCGGCGGGCGTGATCACTGATGAGGAGTTGCTGACCTACCGGACCTTCGGCTCACGCCTGGAGGGACACCCCACGCCGGTGCTGCCTTGGGTGGACGTGGCCACCGGCTCGCTGGGCCAGGGCATGCCGATCGCGGTGGGGGTGGCCCTGGCCGGCAAGTGCCTCGACAAGCTGCCCTACCACGTCTGGACGCTCTGCGGCGACTCCGAGATCGCCGAAGGCTCGATCTGGGAGGGGATCGACAAGGCCGCCTGGCATCGGCTGGCCAACCTGACCGTCATCGTCGACGTCAACCGCCTCGGCCAGCGCGGCGAGACGGAGTTCGGCTGGGACCTCGAGGTGTATCGCCGTCGATTCGAGGCGTTCGGGGCAGACGCGATCGTCATCGACGGCCACGACATCGACGCCATCGACGCTGCCCTGGGCCAGGCCCGGCGCTCCACCGACCGGCCCACGGTGATCCTCGCCCGCACCATCAAGGGCAAGGGGTTCAGCGAGATCGAGAACCTCAACGGCTGGCACGGCAAGGCGCTGCCGAAGGACATGGCCGAACGGGCCATCGCCGAGCTCGGTGGTCCCCGCGACCTCACCGTGACCACCCGCAAGCCGGAGGCGGGCGAACCCGCCGTGATGAACGTCTCCGGCACGGTGACCCTGCCCACCTACGAGCTAGGCGCGAAGGTGGCCACCCGCAAGGCCTACGGGGACGCGCTCCTGGCCCTGGGCAACCGGGCGGGGGTGGTGGCGATGGATGGCGAGGTGAGCAACTCGACCCACGCCGACGAGTTTGCCAAGCAGTATCCGGAGCGCTTCTTCGAGATGTTCATTGCCGAGCAGATGCTGGTCTGCGCCGCGGTGGGCATGGCGGTGCGCGGCTACATCCCCTTCGCCTCCACCTTCGCCGTCTTCTTCTCCCGGGCTTTCGACTTCATCCGCATGGCCGGCGTCTCCGAGGTGAACATCCGCCTGGTCGGCTCCCACGCCGGCTGCGAGATCGGCCAGGACGGCCCCTCGCAGATGGCCCTGGAGGATCTGGCGGCGCTGCGCGCCGTGCACGGATCAGTGGTGCTCTACCCCTCCGACGCCACCGCGGCCGTCAAGCTCACCGCGCTGATGGCCGACACCCCCGGCATCGTCTACCTGCGCACCACCCGGGGCGCCTATCCGGTGCTCTACAGCGCCGATGAGGAGTTCGTGGTGGGCGGGTCCAAGGTGCTGCGCCGCTCGGAGAAGGACCGCGTCACCCTGATCGGCGGCGGGGTGACCGTGCACAACTGCCTGGCGGCGGCCGAGCAACTCGCCGCCGACGGTATCGCGGCACGGGTGATCGACCTCTACAGCGTCAAGCCGGTGGACGTGGCCACCCTCCGTGAAGCCTGTCGGGAGACCGGCGGACTCTTCGTGGTCGCCGAGGACCACTACCCCGAGGGGGGCATGGCGGCCGCGGTCCTGGAGGCCCTCGCGCAGGACGCGCAGCGGCCGCGGCTGGCCCACTGCGCGGTGCGCCGCCTGCCCACGTCGGGCACTCCGGCCGAGCTGATGGACGCAGCCGGCATCTCAGCCGCACACATCGCGGCCGCCGCGCTCGGCCTGCTCCCGGCGAACACGGGATCGGAGAGCCACGGTGAGATCTCCGACCGTCGCTGATCCTTTGCTCGTGATGATCGCCACGCCGCTCGAAGCGGACCTGGTGGATAGCATCGTGGCTGTCGACGAGCGGGTCACGCTGCTCTACGTGCCGGAGCTGCTGCCTCCCACCCGCTACCCCTGCGACCACCGTGGCGTCGAGACGTTCAGGCGCGATGCGGAGGGAACCCGCCGCTGGGCCGAGCTGATGGCCCGGGCGGAGGTCATGTTCGGCATCCCCGGCGACAGCGCCGAGGGATTGGCGGACACGGTGCGGGCCAGTCCGCAGCTGCGCTGGCTGCAAGCCACCGCTGCCGGCGCCGGCGAGCAGGTGCGCGGCGCCGACCTGACCGACGCGGAGTTGGCCCGGGTGGCCGTCACCAGCGCCAGCGGCGTGCACACCGGTCCGCTCGCCGAGTTCTGCATCCTTGGGCTGCTCGCCTTCAGCAAGAATCTTCCCCGACTGCTGGCCGACAAGCAGGCTCGCCACTGGGACCACTACCCGATGCGCGAGTTGAAGGGCCAGACGCTGCTGATCATCGGTCTTGGCAAGATCGGCAGCGAGGTGGCCCGCCTGGCCGGTGCACTCGGCATGCGCGTCATGGCCGTCAACCGGACCGGCTCAAGCGGGTGCTCGGCTGTGGACGAGGTGCACACCATGGACGAGCTGGGCAGCCTGCTGCCCGCCGTCGACGCGGTCGTGGTCGCCCTGCCGCTCAGCGACGAGACCCGGGGGATTGTGGATGCGCAGGCCATCGCCGCGATCAGGCCGGGTGCAACCTTCGTCAACGCCGGCCGCGGCGGGGTGGTCGACGAGACCGCGCTGATCGAGGCGCTGCAGCAGGGTCGCCTCGCCGGCGCCGCGCTGGACGTCTTCGCGGTCGAGCCGCTTCCTGAGGACAGCCCCCTCTGGGAGTTGCCCAACGTGCTGCTCAGTCCGCACACCACGGCGCTCTCGATTCACGAGAACGAGCGGATCGTCGAGCTCTTTGTCGACAACCTGCGGCGCTACATGAGCGGAGACGAACTCCGCAACCGCGTCCCGACCCCACGCCCTCGCTGAGCCCCGGAACCGGTTGCAACGGCTGCGGGAGGTGGAGGCACGTACCGGCTGAGAGCCTGCCAAGATGAGGGGCCCGACCCGATCGTGAACGCCCAGTGGCCGCCCCCGACGCGCGCCGCGTCGAACTTGGGCCACCCGCCTGTCAGGTCGCTGCTGGAGGAAGATCGATGGACGCCGTAGCCGCAGCCACCACCATCTCCGAGACGGCGGAATGGGCGACGCTGGATGCCCACTTCGCCGAGGTGCGTGGGCAGCATCTGCGCGACCTGTTCGCCAGTGACCCGACGCGGGCCACCGAGCTCAGCCTCGAGGTCGACGGCCTCTACCTCGACTATTCCAAGAACCGCCTGACCCAGGAGACGATCAGGCTACTGGTGGCACTGGCGGAGCGCGCCGGCCTGCGCCAGCACATCGCTGCCATGTTCGCGGGCGAGACGATCAACGTCACCGAGCAGCGCGCCGTGCTCCACGTGGCCCTGCGCGCGCCCGAAAGCGAGTCCATCCTGCTCGACGGCACCGACGTGGTGCCTGAGGTGCATCGCGTGCGGCGCAAGATGGCCGCCTTCGCCGACCGCATCCGCTCCGATGAGTGGAAGGGCCACACCGGCAAGCCGATCCGCAACGTCGTCAACATCGGCATCGGCGGTTCCGACCTCGGACCGCACATGGCATACACAGCGCTGCAGGACTACAGCGACCGCTGGCGGACCTTCCACTACGTCTCCAACGTCGACGCCACCCAGCTCTGGGAGTCGCTGCGCGACTGCGAGCCCGACGAGACCTTGTTCATCGTCTGCTCCAAGACTTTCACCACCCTGGAGACGCTCGCCAATGCGCGCAGCGCCCGCGACTGGCTGCTCGAACGGCTTGACGACGAGGCCGCGGTGAAGAAGCATTTCGTCGCCGTCTCCAGTAACGCCGAGGAGGTGCGCAAGTTCGGCATCGACCCTGCCAACGTCTTTGAGATGTGGGACTGGGTCGGCGGCCGCTACTCGCTGGACTCAGCGATCGGGCTGTCGCTGATGATCGCCATCGGACCCGGGCGTTTCGGCGAGATGCTGGCTGGCTTCCACGCCATCGACGAGCACTTTCGCACTGCGCCCTTCGAGCGCAACCTCCCCGTGCTGCTGGCTCTGATCGGTATCTGGTACATCGACTTCTTCGGCGCCGAGACCCAGGCCATCCTCCCCTACAGCCAGTACCTGGAGCGTTTCCCCGCCTACCTGCAACAGCTCGACATGGAGAGTGACGGCAAGTCGGTCGACCTGGACGGTAAGCCGGTCTCGTATGCCACGGGGCCGATCGTGTGGGGACAGCCCGGCACCAATGGCCAGCACGCTTTCTACCAGCTCATCCACCAGGGCACCCGTCTTGTCCCCTGCGACTTCATCGGCTTCGCCCAGCCCAACCACGCCATCGGTGAACACCAGAACCTGCTGCTCGCCAACTTCCTGGCCCAGCCGGAGGCGCTCGCCTTTGGCAAAACGCGCGAGCAGGTGGTGAGCGAGGGGGTGGCGGAGGAGCAGGTGGCCGCGCGCGTGTTCGAAGGGAACCACCCCTCCAACACCATCCTGGCGACCAAGCTCACCCCCTACACGCTCGGCCAGCTGGTGGCGCTCTACGAGCACAAGGTCTTCACCCAGGGAACGATCTGGAACATCGACTCGTTCGACCAGTGGGGCGTCGAGCTGGGCAAGATGCTCGCCCAGGGCATCATCCCCGAGCTTGAGGCTGACAGCGAGCCGGAGTTGCACCATGACCCATCGACCAACGCGCTGATCCGGCGCTGTCGAGGGCTCATGCCCGACGACACATCATTTCAGAGGAGCGAATCATGAACCCGGCCCAGCGACTACACGAAGTTGGCCAGAGCCTGTGGCTCGACAACATCACCCGCGGCCTGTTGACGAGCGGCCAACTGGCGCGCTACGTCGCCGATGCCGCGGTGACCGGTCTGACCTCCAATCCGAGCATCTTCGACAAGGCCATCACGGGCGGCTCGGATTACGACGAGCAGGCGCGCCAGCTGGCGGCGGCGGGGCTGGATGGGGAGGCATTGTTCTTCGCGCTGGCGCTGGACGACCTCGTCAAGGCCGCCGCCCTGTTCAGGCCAGCGTGGGACGCGAGCGACGGCCTCGACGGCTGGGTGTCACTGGAGGTCTCGCCACGCCTGGTGCACGACACCGCGGGCAGCGTGGCCGAGGCCAAGGAGCTGCACGATCAGGCGGGCACCCCCAACCTTTTCATCAAGATCCCCGGAACCCGCGAGGGCGTGCCCGCGATCGAGGAACTCACCTTTCAGGGCGTACCCGTGAACGTGACGCTGCTGTTCTCGGCAGAACAGTACCGGGCGGCCGCCGACGCCTACCAGCGCGGGCTGGAGCGGCGCCAGGCCGGCGGCCTCGGTCTGGACATCGTCTCGGTGGCCTCGCTGTTCGTCTCGCGCTGGGACCACGCCACCATCACGGAGCTTCCCGACGACCTCAAGGATGAGCTTGGCATCGCGGTGGCCAAGCAGACCTACCGCGGCTACCGCGAGATGCTCGCGTCGCAGCGCTGGCAGGATCTCGCAGCCCAGGGCGCTCGTCCCCAGCGGCTGCTCTTCGCCAGCACCGGCACCAAGGATCCGGCCAAGCCGGACACGTACTACATCGAGGCGCTGGCGGCCCCGGACACCATCAACACGATCCCGCCGGCCACGCTGGAGGCGTTCGTCGATCATGGCACCGTTGGAGAGATGCTGCCCTCCGATGGAGGGAACGCCGATTCGGTGATCGCCCGGGTCGAGGCCGCCGGCGTCGACGTACCGGCCCTGGCCGACACGCTGCAGACCGACGGCGGAGTCGCATTCGAGAAGGCGTGGGACGACCTCCTGCAGTCGCTCAACTCGAAGTCAGCGCAGCTCACCGCCACCGCCGGGCGATGAACGGCGCCACGGTGCTGGTACCACCCGGGCTCGTGGTGGCGCTTCGCTGCGAGCGCGGAGAGGAGAGACGATGCAACTCGGCATGATCGGCTTGGGACGGATGGGCGCCAACCTCGTGCAGCGCCTCACCAAGGACGGCCACGAGTGCGTGGTCTTCGACGTCAACCGCGCCGCCGTCAAGAAGGTGGCGAGCAAGCACGCCCAGGGCGCGGCGTCGATCGACGACTTCGTGGCCAAGCTCACCAAACCGCGGGCGGCATGGGTGATGGTGCCCGCCGCCGTGGCCGGCCAGACCGTCGTCGAACTGGCCTCGCGGATGGAGGCCGGCGACATCATCATCGACGGTGGCAACAGCTACTACCGCGACGACATCGCCCGGGCCGCGGCCCTCAAGGAGCGCGGCATCCACTACGTCGACTGCGGGACCAGCGGCGGTGTCTTCGGGCTGGAGCGCGGCTACTGCTTGATGATCGGCGGCGAGGACAGAGTGGTCCAGCACCTCGACCCGATCTTCGCCAGCATCGCGCCGGGGGTCGGAGCAGCGCTGCGCACCCCGGGGCGCAAGGGACGCGCCAGCCGCGCCGAACAGGGCTACCTGCACTGCGGACCCAATGGCGCCGGTCACTTCGTGAAGATGGTCCACAACGGCATCGAGTACGGGCTGATGGCAGCCTACGCGGAGGGGCTCAACATCCTCAAGAACGCCGATGTGGGACTGCGCGAGCAGGGGGCGGACGCCGAGACCACGCCGTTGCGCGAGCCCGACGCCTACAAGTACCAGCTCGACATCGGTCAGATCGCCGAGGTGTGGCGACGGGGCAGTGTCATCGCATCCTGGCTGCTCGACCTCACCGCCGCGGCGCTGGTCGGAGACTCGGCGCTGACGGAGTTCGGCGGACGCGTCTCTGACTCCGGGGAGGGTCGCTGGACGGCGCTCGCGGCCGTCGATGAGGGAGTGCCCGCACCGGTGATCAGCGCGGCGCTCTTCGCGCGCTTCGAGTCGCGCGGCGACGCCGACTACGCCGACCGCTTGCTCTCAGCGATGCGCAAGCAGTTCGGCGGCCACGACGAGAAGAGCAGCTGAGGTGGCCACCGCGGCGGCATCGAACGGTGTCTCCGACGCGCTGGTCTTCTTTGGCGCAACCGGTGACCTGGCGCGCAAGCAGATCTTTCCGGCGCTGTACGCGATGACCAAGCGGGGCGTGCTCAACGTTCCCGTGGTCGGAGTGGCCCATTCGGGCTGGAGCCTCGACCAACTGCGCGACCGCGCCAAAGACAGTATCGTCCACAGCGCTGGCGGCATCGACGACAAGGGCGCTCTTGATGACCTGTTGTCCAGGCTCCGCTACGTGGACGGCGACTACAAGGACTCGGGCACGTTTGCGGCGCTGAAGGAGGCACTGGGAAAGGCGTCTCGCCCGGCGCACTACCTGGCCATTCCGCCGCTTCTCTTCGCCACGGTGATCAAGGAGCTCGGCACTGGCGAGCTCGCCGACAACGCCCGGGTCATCATCGAGAAACCCTTCGGACGCGATCTCGCCTCGGCGCGCAAACTCAACCGTGCTGCCCAGGCCGTCTTTCCAGAGGCATCGATCTTTCGCATCGACCATTTCCTCGGCAAAGATGCCGTCGAGAACCTGCTCTATTTCCGCTTTGCCAATTCCTTCCTGGAGCCGATCTGGAACCGCGATCACGTGGCCAGCGTGCAGATCACCATGGCCGAGGAGTTCGGCGTCGAGGGGCGCGGTGCCTTCTACGAGACCACCGGTTGCCTGCGCGACGTGATCGAGAACCACCTCTTCCAGGTGGTGGCTCTGCTGGCGATGGAGCCGCCCGCAGACATGAGCGCCGACGCGCAACGCAACGAGAAGGCCAAGATCTTCCAGGCCATGCAACCCCTGACCCCGGACGACGTGGTGCGTGGCCAGTACGCCGGCTACCGCAAGGAACCGGGGGTGGCGACTGCCTCCGACGTGGAGACGTACTGCGCACTGCGGATGTTCATCGGCTCCTCGCGCTGGGAGGGCGTCCCCTGGTACATCCGTGCCGGCAAGCGTCTGGCCGGGACGGCCACCGAGGTCATGGTCGAATTGAAGCCGCCGCCGCAGGCGCTCTTTGCCGACTCGCCGCGATCAGTGGAGCGGGCGAACTACCTGCGCTTCCGACTCGAGCCCAGCCCCGCCATCGCCATCGCCGCACGCGTCAAGCGGGAGGGAGAGAAGTTCGTCGGCGATCAGCAAGAGTTCTGCCTGCAGGACGCCCAGCTTGCCGACGAGGCGCCGTACGACCGGCTTCTCGGCGACGCCATGGCGGGTGACAACACGCTCTTCACCCGCGAGGATGCTGTCGAGGCGGCTTGGGCGGTTGTCGATCCCGTCGTCAAACACCATCACCGTGTTCTGCCATACAAATCGGGCAGCTGGGGTCCCAAGCAGGCTGACAAGCTCGTCGCAACCGGTGGTGGTTGGCACAACCCCGTCGTGGACGCCGCACCGGCATTGCAGGTGGTCAGGTGAGCGACATCCCGGCCAGGGTGGCTTCCTCCGAACCGGTGCACCGTCTCGCCATCCTCTTCGACATCGACGGGACGCTGATCATCAGCGGCGGGGCCGGGGCCGCCTCGTGGCGGATGGCCTTCGACGAGCTCTACGGCATCCCCGCCGACATCGGCCAGTTCACCGACACCGGAATGACCGACCCCGACGTGGGCCGACGGACCTTCGTGGCCGTGCTGCACCGGCAACCGAGCCGCGCTGAGTTCGCCAAGCTGCTCGAGCGACGGCTCCACTACCTCTATCAGACGGTGGCCGACTCCAAGGACTACCGGGTCCTCGACGGTGTCGAGGAGTTGCTCCCACGACTGCTCGACGAGGGCTACCTGCTCGGCATCGTGACCGGCAACCTCGAGGCGGCGGCGCACATCAAACTGCACCGCGCCAAGCTCAACCGCTTCTTCTCCTTCGGCGGCTACGGCTCCGATTCGACCGATCGCGGTGAGCTTACGCGGATCGCCCTACAGCGGGCCGCCCTCGTCTACGGCGAGGCCTTGGGCCCCGAGCAGTGCATCGTGGTCGGCGACACCCCTCACGATGTCGAGGGTGCCCACGGCGCCGGGATCGCCTGTGTGGGTGTGGCCAGTCACAACTTCAACGCGGAGCAACTGCGCGCTGGCGGGGCAGACTACGTCATCGGCTCGCTCAGGGAGGGCCTGCCGCTGTGACCGTTCTGCTCACC